>JBKPRM010000270.1:0-6129 GCA_046734555.1 Actinomycetota bacterium
GGGGTTCGCTGAGCGGGCACGTCGGGAGCTCGTGGCCACCGGTATCAAGGTGGGGACGCGCACCGAGGAGGCGCGCACCGGCCTCACGGCACAAGAGGAGCAGATCGCGCGCCTGGCACGCGAGGGTCTGTCGAACCCGGAGATCGGCATGCGGCTGTTCATCACCGCGCGCACGGTGAAGTACCACCTCAGCAAGGTCTACACGAAGCTGAACATCACCTCGCGGGAGCAGCTGGATGCGGTCCTGCCGGCCGAGCCCGCCGCCGCGAGTGAGTGACCGCGGCTGCCGGACAGACCCCTGAACGATCCCGGTCACACGCGAGGGCGTTCGGTGTCGACCACCACGACCTCGCCGTCGGTTGGCGCCACGGCCCCGAGGACGTCGGACCCGTCGATCGTCTCGTGCTCGAGCAGGAGACCCACCACTCGGGTGAGCCCGTCGCGACGGGAGCGGAGCAGGGTCGTCGCCCGTTCGTCGGCCTCATGCAGCAGGCGTTCGACCTCCTCGTCGATCACGCGCTGCGTCGCCTCCGCGTAGGGTCGCGACGTCGGCTGCTGCGTGCCGAGGTATCCGGGCGACTCGTCCGAGAACCCCACGGGACCGAGGCGTTCGCTCATCCCGAACTCCCGCACCATCCTCGTGGCGAGCTGGGTGGCACGCGCGAGATCGTTCGATGCGCCGGTCGAGGGCTCGCCGAGGATCAGCCGCTCGGCCGCCTGGCCGCCGAGGCTCACCGCGAGCGAGTCGAGCAGGTAACTCTCGGGATAGAGGTGCCGCTCGTCCTCCGGCAGCTGCTCCGTGACACCCAGTGCCCTGCCCGCAGGAAGGATCGTCACCTTCTCCACCGGATCGGCGTGCTCCGAGAGCGCCGCGACGACGGCGTGGCCTGCTTCATGGACCGCGACGGCGTGCTTCTCGTCGCCGGTCAGCGCGTTGGTCGCGTCGCGCCTCCCGAGCAGGATGCGGTCGCGAGCCTGTGAGAAGTCCTCGGCGGTGCTCGACGAACGCCCGGCGCGAACCGCGAAGATCGCGGCCTCGTTCACGAGGTTCGCGAGGTCGGCGCCGGAGAAACCCGGCGTCGCACGCGCGACCGCGTCGAGATCGACGTCTGCGTCGACGGGTTTGCCGTCGATGTGCACGCGAAGGATGGCCGCTCGCTCGATCAGGTTGGGCAGGCCGATCTCGACTTGACGGTCGAACCGCCCGGGGCGCAGCAACGCCGGGTCGAGCACCTCCGGCCGATTCGTCGCGGCGAGCACGACGACGCCGGTCGAGCGGTCGAACCCGTCCATCTCCGCGAGCAACTGGTTGAGCGTCTGTTCGCGCTCGTCGTTCGCCACGAACCCGGCCCCACGGCGTTGCCCGATCGCGTCGATCTCGTCCATGAAGATGATCGCGGGGGCGCGCTTCTTCGCCTCCGCGAAGAGGTCGCGCATGCGCGCAGCCCCCACGCCGACGAAGAGCTCGACGAAGCCCGAGCCGGTGATGGCGAAGAACGGCACCTCGGCTTCGCCCGCGACGGCTCGCGCCAGCAGGGTCTTGCCGGTGCCCGGCGGTCCGACCATCAGGACCCCGCGCGGTCCCATCGCCCCGGCGCGCGCGTAGCGCTCGGGTTCCTTCAGGAAGTCCACGACCTCGGTGATCTCCTGCTTCGCGCCCTCGTACCCCGCGACGTCGGCGAACCGGGTCGTCGGCCGCTCGGCGTCATACACCTTGGCCCGCGACCCGACGATCCCACCGATACCCCCCGCGATCTGGCGCTGGGCTCGCCGCGAGAACCAGACGTAGACGCCGATCAACAGCGCGAACGGCAGCAGGCTGACGAGGACCCCCAGCAGGGTGGTGCCCGGTTCCGGCTTGCCCGTTATCTGCACGCCCTTGGCCTTCAGATCCTCGGCGAGCGAGGTGTCCTGGAGCGCGGTCGGGATCTGCGTCGTGTAGTCCCCGCCTGCCATCAGCGATCCCGTCACGGCACCCGACGGATCGATCTCGGCGGTCGCGATCTTCCCCTCGTGCACCTGCGTCAGGAAATCGCTGTAGCTGAGCTCGCTCGGCTGGTCGGACCCGCGCATCGGCCACAGCAGCAGGCCGACGGTGAGCACGAGACCGACGAGCGGGAGCCATCGCTGCCATGCCGGGGGCGGGGGCGGCGCGGACGGCTTCGGGGTATCGAGCTCTCGGCCCGGTTTCGCGTGCTCGGTCAGGTCGCGCCTCCTCTCGCAGGCGAACCTACCTCGCGCCGTCGTCTGCTCGCTAGGCCAACGGGCCGAGACTGTCCACCTCGACTGGCCACTGGCCGATGCGGAGCCCGCCTGAGGGAGGCGAGCATGCACATCCTGCAGGACCCCGGGGAGGGATGGCATGTCCGACGGTTCCGTCCGGCCGTTCACGATCGAAGTCGCGCAAGAAGAGCTCGACGACCTGCGGCGCCGAATCCGGGCGACGCGGTGGCCCGATCGCGAGATCGTCGGGGACGGATCCCAGGGCGTCCGACTGCAGACGATGCAGGCGCTCGCGCACTCCTGGGCGACCGAGTACGACTGGCGGAAGGTCGAGTCGCGACTGCAGGCGTTGCCCCAGTTCATGACCGAGATCGACGGCGTGGATATCCACTTCATCCACGTCCGCTCCAAGCACGAGGACGCGATGCCCATCATCGTCACCCACGGTTGGCCCGGGTCGGTGATCGAGCAGCTCAAGATCGTCGGGCCGCTCACGGACCCGACCGCCCACGGGGGCAGCGAGACCGACGGGTTCCACGTGGTGATCCCGTCGCTGCCGGGCCACGGGTTCTCGGGGAAGCCGACCACGACGGGCTGGGACCCGATCCGGATCGCGAAGGCCTGGGTCGAGCTCATGGGCCGGTTGGGCTACTCGCGCTACGTCGCGCAGGGAGGAGATTGGGGCAACGCGGTCACGGAGCAGATGGCACTGCTGCAGCCGGCGAGCCTGCTCGCGATCCACACCAACATGCCGGCGACGATCCCCGCCGACATCGCAGCCGCGCTCGCGTCCGGCGACGCGCCGCCGGCCGACCTCACCGCGGAGGAACGGCAGGCGTGGGACCAACTGGCCTCCTTCTACCAACACGGCCTCGGCTACGCACAGGAGATGGGCAACCGGCCGCAGACCCTCTACGCGATCGACGACTCTCCCGTCGGGCTGGCGGCGTGGATGCTCGACCACGACGCGGCGAGCCTGTCGCTGATCGCACGGGTCTTCGACGATCAGGCCGAGGGCCTCACGAAGGACGACATCCTCGACAACGCCACGCTCTATTGGGTCACGAAGACGGGGGTCTCGTCGGCTCGCCTCTATTGGGAGAGCAAGCTCGCCTTCTTCGCCCCGAAGGGGGTTCCGCTGCCGACCGGCGTGAGCGTGTTCCCAGACGAGATCTATTCAGCCCCGCGCAGCTGGGCCGAGAAGGCCTATCCCAACTTGATCCACTACAACCGGTTGCCCAAGGGCGGGCACTTCGCCGCCTGGGAGCAGCCGCAGTTGCTGTCCGACGAGCTCCGAACCACGTTCCGGACGCTTCGCTGAGGGAGGGGAGATGCCAACAGACGCCAGCATCCGACCGTTCACCGTCGATGTGCCGGAAGCGGCCCTCGATGAGCTGCGCCGCCGGGTCGACGCGACGCGCTGGCCCACGATGGAGCTCGTCGCCGATCGATCCCAAGGCGTACAGCTCGCAACCATGGAGGAGCTCGCGCGGTACTGGACCAGCGAGTACGACCTCACGAGGGTGGCCTCGAGGCTGAACGCGCTGCCGCAGTTCATGACGGAGATCGACGGGGTGCAGATCCATTTCATCCATGTGCGGTCGCCACAGGAGGACGCGATGCCTCTCGTGATGACGCACGGCTGGCCCGGCTCGGTGATCGAGCTGCTCGACGCGATCGGACCGTTGACCGACCCGACGGCGCACGGCGGCGACGCGGATGACGCGTTCCATCTGATCGTGCCCTCGATCCCCGGATATGGCTTCTCGGGAGAGCCGGCGGAGCTCGGATGGAACGTCGGCCGTGTCGCGAAGGCATGGGCCGAGCTGGTGCGGCGCCTCGGCTACACGCGCTACGTCGCACAGGGGGGCGACGTCGGCGCATCGGTCACGGATGCGCTGGCGCGGCAGGCGCCCGCGGGCCTCCTCGGCATCCACACGAACCTGCTCGTGCCGGTCCTGGGCGGGAGTCCGATGCCGGCCGAGTCCGACGAGGAACGAGCTGCCCTCGATGCGATCACGACGTTCCGAGCGAGTGGGTTCGGCTATTTCATCGAGCAAGCCTCCCGGCCGCAGACGATCGGCTACGCCTTGCTCGATTCGCCCGTCGCGATGGCGGCGTGGATGGCCGACCACGACACCGACGCGTACTACAAGATCTCGAGGGCGTTCGTCGAGAAGCAGCCGTCCGGAGGCCTCACCCGAGACCACATCCTCGACAACATGACGCTCTACTGGCTGACCGGCACCGGAGCGTCGGCCGCGCGCTCGTACTGGGAGAACGGTCAGGCGCAGGCGGCGATGGCCGCTGCCGGGCAGGCGCCGCCGCCGGTCGAGCTGCCCGTCGGCTTCACCACGTTCCCGGATGAGATCTTCGCGGCACCGCGCAGCTGGGTCGAGGCCGCCTACCCGAACGTCGTCTCGTACTTCAACAGGGCCGCCAGAGGTGGCCACTTCGCGGCCTGGGAGGAGCCCGAGCTCTTCTCCACGGAGGTCCGAGCCGCGTTCCGATCGCTGCGCTGATCGGCGTGGCCGACAGGAAGGAGCAAGTGATGGCACAGCAGGAAGCCACGAAGGACGACGTCACCGTCATCCGAGACGCCGAGATCCGCCCCTTCACGATGAAGGTGTCGCAAGACACGATTGACGACCTGCGGCGCAGGCTCGCGGCGACGCGTTGGCCCGACAAGGAGCTCGTCAAGGACGGGACGCAAGGCGTGCAACTCGCGCTGCTTCAAGAGCTCGCGCGGTACTGGAGCACCGAGTACGACTTCGGACGCCTCGAGCAGAGGCTGAACGCGCTGCCGCAGTTCATGACGCACATCGACGGGGTCGACGTGCACTTCATCCACGTCAAGTCGAAGCATGCCGATGCGATGCCACTGCTGATCTCGCACGGGTGGCCGGGCTCGGTCATCGAGATGCTGGAAGTGATCGATCCGCTGACGAACCCGACGGCGCACGGAGGAAGCGCCGATGACGCGTTCGACGTGGTGATCCCGTCGTTGCCCGGTTACGGGTTGTCGAGCAAGCCGACCGAGGTCGGGTGGAACACCGACAGGATCGGGCGTGCCTGGGCCGAGCTGATGAACCGTCTCGGCTACAAGCGCTACGTCGCCCAGGGCGGCGACCAGGGCGCCGGTGTCACCGACTCGATGGCGCGTCAAGCGCCGGACGGGTTGCTCGGCATCCACTTGAACCTGCTCAGCACCTACCCCAATGAGGTTGGCGCCGACATCTTCGGCAACCAGATCGCCCACGGGCTGTTCAAGCGGGTGGCGGTGGCAGCGTTCGCATCGCGCGCCGAGAAGGAGGCCGCGGCGTTGAAGCAGGTCGAGGGCCTGTTCATGCGGGGCTACCTGGCCGAGATGCTCGAGCATTCGCACACGATCGGTTCGGCCTTGACCGACTCACCGATCGGGATGGCGGCGTGGTTCCTCGATCACGACGCCGACAGCTATCAGAAGATCTCGGCCGCGTTCCTCGACGGCAAGCCGTCCGGCGGCCTCACCCGTGAGCGGATCGTCGACAACATGACGCTGTACTGGGTGACGAACACCGCGAACTCATCGGCCACCCTGTACTGGGAGACGGGGCAAGCGGTCAACGCGGCGCTCGCGTCGGGAGCGAAGCCGCCCGAGCTCAAGCTGCCGGTCGCATTCACGGTGTTCCCGCAGGAGATCGTCCAAGCACCGCGCAGCTGGGCCGAGAAGGTCTATCCGAACCTCATCTACTTCAACGAGGTCGACAAGGGCGGCCACTTCGCGGCGTGGGAGGAGCCGCAGCTGTTCGCCGAGGAGCTGCGAAAGGCGTTCGGGCCGCTGCACTCGCCCTCCTGAGCACCAGTAACACCTGGCGCCAAAGCACCGCTGCCGGTGCTCGGTCAAGTCGGTCGCCGGATCAGCAG
>JBKPRM010000271.1:0-16319 GCA_046734555.1 Actinomycetota bacterium
CCGAGGACCAGGCTGCACGTGGCGATGGCGGCGATCAAACGGTGGCGCGTCGAGGTTGGCATGCCGGTGGTATCGGCCCACGACCAGGTAGCTCTTGAGGGGTAGTTCGCCGACGGCGGCGGTCCTGTGCGTTGGTTCGAACGCCGTCCGACATGGTTCCGGAGCCGCCTGCGATCGATGCTGCGGAAGAGCGGCCGGACGAGGTGCCGCCCCCGCCGGTCAGCGGTTGAACCAGCGGCGGTGGGACTCTTCCTGCGCGGAGCGGGTCGGGTCGTCGAGCAGTTCGTCCTCGGGAGCCATCTCCGCGACCGGCCGTTCCGTCGGCGGGGAAGGATCGTGCCTCGCCGGTGACTCGGCGGGTGATCCCGCCGATGGCTCGGGCTGAGCCGGCTCGGCGAACATCGCCATCATCTCGTCGGCGAGCCGTGAGGCGGTGCCCTCCGGTTCCGGCATAGGAGTGGGGGCGGCCGGATCGTCGGGCGCCTCGCCCGGCGCGACGTCCGCGTTCGCATCCGCATCTGTGGTCTGCCTGACCGGAGGCGGGGGCCGGTCGCCCGGACCGGAGGCCGGGGCGACGGTCGATGCACGCGCCTTCGCCGTGGAACGTGCTCGCTCGAGCAGGCGTGCCGCGCGGCGTTCGAAGGGCTCGGCCTCGGCCGGTCGGCCCGCCTGGCGCCGGACATCGGCGGCCCAGAGCAACGCGCTCGCGCGGAGATCGATCGAGTCCGTCTGCTCGGCGACACTCAGGCCCTCGCGAGCGAGACGCTCGGCCTGCGGCGCGTGCCCCCGCCGAGCCGTGATCCGTGCACGAGCCATCCGCCAGCCGACCTGCGTCGCCATGTCCTTGGCTTGCGTTTCCGCGAGATCGGTGAGCGCGGTCGCCTCATCGAGACCGTCCTCGGTCTCGATCAGGACATGGGCGAAGGAGGCCGCGAATCGAGCGCGCAACCCTTCGTCACGAGCGTTGATCGCAGCGGCGAGCGCCCGGCGCATGAGCGGATCGGCCGCGGCGGGCTGGCCGGCGAGCAGCTCGATCTCCGCCGCCCGATGCAACGTCACCGCCAGATCCGACGCCGCCCCGAGCTCTTCCAAGGCGACGACCGACGCGGCGATCGCTGTGCGGGCGTCCTCGGCTCCACCCCGTCGAGCCTGCAGGAGAGCCATCGCGCTACGCACGTCGTGCTCCGCGAGCGGTCCCTGCACACGATCCAGGTACGAGGTGCACCGCCGCTCGGCGTCGTCGACCGGGATCGGCCCGTCGAGGAGCGCCGCTGCGGCGCCCCGCAACGCGTCACTCTCCTCCCCGCGGCGTCCGGCCGCGGCGGCGTGATCGGCGGCCCGCGTCAGATCGTTCACCACCGAGGCGTTCTGCGCTCGCTGTCGATGCACCACTCCGAGTAGCGACCACGCGTTCGCGAGCGCCCACGACGAGGTCTCGTCGCCGGCGTTGATGACGTCGTCGGCCACCGATCGGGCGTTCTCCAGCGCGTCCGGCTGTCCGGCGACCGTGCGGAGCCGCGCACGCAGCAGCCGGACGCGCCGATCCACGTCTTCGTCGGTCCCCGATGCGGCGAGCGCGGCCTCTGCGATCTCGCGATCGGCCGGACGGTCCGGATCCGCGCGCGCGCCGTGCTCGGCGGCGAGGTACAGCAGCTCCGCGTGTCGGATGTCGTCGTCGACGAGCGACGCGGCCGACCGCTCGAGCCTGCTCGCCCCTTCGAGGTCCCCTTGTCCAACCGCCGCCTCGGCTGCCGCGAGCAAGTGTGTGAGCGCATCGTCGCGGTCGTCGCGAGATGCCTCCGGCCTTTCCCGACACGCGGCTTCCAGGTGCATGCCGATCACGTCCGCGAAACGGAGCGCGCGCTCGCCGGCGCCCCGTTCCAGGTGACGAGCGGATCGCTCGTGCGTCGTCGCGCTCGCCCACTCCGGCACGCCCGGCAGGGTCGCTTCGCGTAGCAGGGGATGGCGGAACGCGAACGAGTCAGGCCCGCCGATCAGGAAGCCGCGTCGCACGAGATCTGCGAGCGATGCCGGCACACCGAGCCTCGCATCGCCCGGTACCGCGTCGAGGAGTGGTTCGACCTCGAAGATCTCGCCCGCGACAGCCGCCATACCGAGCACGACGAGCTCGTGCGGCGGCAGGGCCTGGAGCCGCTGACGGATCGATCCGGCGGTCGTCTCCGGGAAGGGTACGCGCGCGAGGTCGGCGAGCGGCATCCATCGGCCCTGCCCAGGCGCGAGCGTGCCGCTCTCGGTGAGGAGGGCGAGCGCCTGCTCGACGGCCAACGGGGAACCGTGCAGGCGGGACGCGATGGTCGCATCGACCCCCGGCTCGACCGGTCCGAGCAGGTCCTCGATCAACCCGGCGACGTCGGCGTCGCTGAGCGGCCCGAGCCGGATCACCGGGATGGCGTCGGCTTCCATGCTGCTCGTCACGGCGAACAGGACGGGCGCGTCGCGGATGGCCGTCGCGACGTCTGCGAGCAGCCGAACGAAGCCAGCCCCGGCGCGGTCGGCATCGTCGATCCGGAACAGCAGTGGAGCAGTGGCGGACACCACCTCCACGAGGCGGCGGATCGCCCATCTGATGCGATCGGGGTCGGTGATCCCGTCGAGTCCGATCATGGATGCGAGGTGCGGCACGATGCGGTCCGCGTCGGGCTCCCCGGCGAACAGCTCGGCCAGGCGGGCTCGCGCCGGCTCCGCCGGCGCGAGCGCGTCGATCCCCGCGAGCGCCTCGACCATCGCGGCGAGCGGCCACCGTGCGCCCCCGCCTTCGGCGGGGGCGCACCCCACCGTGAGGACGCGCGCCCCGTCGACCGCGGCCGCGAGCTCTCGAGCGAGCCGGCTGCGGCCGATCCCGGGTTCGCCCACGATCAAGACGCACGAACCGGTCCGTTCCTCGACGACCCGGTCGAATCGCGCGCGGAGGTCGGCGAGCTGCGCGTCTCGGCCGACCAGGGTGCCGTCCCACAGGGCGGGGCTCTGCTGCGCGGGCGCGACCGCGGCGGGAACGGATCGTGCGGGCTGCGGCTCTTCGAGCCGCTGGTGTTCGGCCGGCGCCTCGGGTTCTGCCTCGAGCTCGGGCTCAACCTCGACTTCGGTGATCGGCGGCGGCGGGTCGATCGTCGCGGGCTCGCGCGCGGGGTTCGAGGCAGGCTCGTGGGTCATGTCCGATGCAGCCGTCTCTTCCACCGCCGCGACCACTGACGCGATCGTCATCTCGTCCGTCGGGTCGGGCTGTTCCACCGTCGGTTCGGGTTCTTCCATCCCCCCCGCGGCTTCCGACGCCTCCGCAGTACTCGGTTCCTCGATCGGTTCCAGTGCTCGCTCGGCGGGACGCGCCCATCCGTCGCTGACCTCCACCGCTTCGGGCTCGGCCGGGCGGCCCCAGCCGCCGTCTGACTCCGACGGCTCCGACCCGGCCTCCTGCTCCGCGGGCCCGGCCCAACCGTCGGACGGTATCGTCGCCGGCTCTTCGTCCACGATCGGCGCCGTTGCCGGCTCCGAGGCTTCGACCGGCCGCTCAACCGGCCTGGGTGCCACCTCGGGCCCGGTCGGCGAGGGAACCGCCGACAACTCGCGCACGCCGGTCAACAAGAGGAACGTCTCCTCGCCGACGCGGAGCGATTCGGTCGCCGCCTGTCCCTTCGTCAAGGTGTCGATCGCGGGCCCGGCGATCGCCTCGCCGGTGCGGGCCGCCTTGTGCAGACGCAGCGCACTGTCGATCACCTGCTGCCACTTCGCATCCTGCTCCTGTTTCGACCGAACCTCCGTCGCGTCCAGGCCGATGCGCAACGACGGCTCGATCTGCTGAGCCTGCAATCCGAGCTGGACGGCCAGCAGCGCGGCGCCGTCCGACGGCGGCAGCAGGGCGATCAAGGTCCCTGGAGCGTCGGGGGAACCCTCGAACACCGCGCCCGCGTGCTCGAAGATCCGTCCGACGAGCTCGATCACCTCGTAGACGCCTCGCCCGGTAACCCCGGCGGCGACGGCGGCGAAGACCGGGAAGCTGACCGGCCTCGCGGGAGGCGTCGCGCCGGCGGCGCTCGTCTCAGGCATCGGCGGCGCTCCCGGCTCCGACCGTGGCGGCGAGCGCGAGGCTGAAGTCGTGCGGGCTCGTCGCGACCGCACGCGCGTCCTCCTGCGTCACGAGACCGTCCCCGACCAGATCCAGGAGCGATTGATCGAACGTCTGCATCCCGTCGTACCGGCTCTCGGCGATGACGTCGTGCATCGTCGGCTCGAGCTCCGGATCGAGGATGCGGTCATAGATACGGCCGCTGTTCAACATCACCTCGACAGCCGGCACGCGACCCGAACCGTCCGCACGCTCGAGCAACCGCTGTGAGATCACCCCACGGAGCGCGCCGGCGACCGAGGCGCGGAGCTGCGGTTGCTGCGCAGGAGGAAACATCTCCACGATCCGTGAGATCGTCTCCGACGCGTCGATCGTGTGCATCGTCGAGAGGACGAGGTGTCCGGTCTGTGCGGCCTGGATCGCGGCGAGCGCCGTCTCGGGATCCCTGATCTCCCCGAGGAAGATGACGTCGGGATCTTGTCGGAGCGCCTGGCGCAGGGCGGCGCCGTAGGACTCGGTGTCGCGACCGACCTCGCGCTGACGGATCACGGACATCGCGTCGGTGAACACCACCTCGATCGGGTCTTCGATCGTCACGATGTGCGCGCGGCGCGTGCGATTGATGAACCCGAGCAGTGTCGCGATCGTCGTCGTCTTGCCCGCACCGGTCGGTCCCGTCACGAGGATCAAGCCACGTTTCGTCTCGGCCAGCGTGCCGATCAGCGGCGGGAGTTGGAGCTCCTCGAACGTCAGGTCTTCCGGGCTCACCCATCGGATCGCGAGCCCGACCGTGTCAGCCTGTCGGAGCACGTTCACGCGGAACCGCCCGACGCCCGCCGCCGTGTACGCGAAGTCGGCCTCACGTGTCGTCGCGAACTCCTCTGCCTTGTGTGGCGGCATCAACGCGTCGGCGAACTGCCGCGCGTCGGTCGCGCTCATCTCGGGGAACGGGGTCGGCAGCAGCTCGCCGTCGACGCGGATGAACGGGACGTTGCCGGCCTTGACGTGCACGTCAGATGCACGCCGTTCCACGGCGTAGCGAAGCAGTTCGGCAGGGTCCATCCCCACTGGCCTTTCCGGATCGATCCTTGCGGAAGGCTTCGGCCGTTCGGGGGACGTCTTGAGCGTCGGGGGTGGACCCGGCCACCCCCGGGTCGTTCATCGAGGGGTCCTATGGCGCCCGATAGGCGGCCCACGCCTGCTGCATCCGAAGCGCCTGGTCGGGCGTGAACTGATACATGCAGGAGTCGTAGGTGTAGTCCATGAAGTTGGTGATCGGGTCGAGTCCGGTCGCCGCGCAGGTGTCGATCCCGACCGGGCATTCGTAGGCCGGCTGCGCCTCTGCCGGCGTGTCGTCGATCAGATCGCCCGCCCCGGTGCAGCCGCCTTCGAACGTATGGAACAGGTCGAGCCAGTGACCGACCTCATGGGTGGCGGTGTCGCCGCCGCTGTACTGGTCGCCCCAGGGGCCGCCGGGCAGCGAGTCGAAGTGGATCACGACGCCGTCGAGCACGCCGTCGCGCGACGCGTCCTGCGCGAAGTACGCCCACCCGAGCAAGCTGTTGCCGAGGTTCGCGGAGTAGATGTTCAGCGTTTCGGGGCCGCCTACTTTCAGTGCGGCCTTCATCTTCTTCTCCTTCCCGCTGCTCAAGCGGAACCATCCCGCGTTGGTCGTTCGATCGATCGACTGGAGCGCGAACCGGAACCCCGTGTCGGCGCCGCCGGTGGCGCCGCCGTATGAGTCGTTCAACACCGCGAGCTGGTTCACGATCCAACTGCGCGGGACGTTGCCCCCTGCGACCGTCGTGTCCTTACGTAGGACATGGAACACGATCGGAACCGTGACGGGTGTCCCGGCTGCGAGATCCTCGCGCGCCAGTCGCGCCGTCGAGGGATGACGTTCGAGCCATCGTGACAGCTTGCCTTTGCCCGAAAGGCTGCGGTCTTCGTCACGAGCCACGTGGCCGGCCGAGCGAGCGGTGGCGACGGTATGTGTCTCACAAGTCCTGGCACGCAAGGGTTGTGCCTGAACCACCGGTGCCGAGAGCACGACGGCGATCGTCGTCGCGAGGAGCGCGACGGTGAGGCGAGCGATGCGGCGCATGTTCCCTCCTGAGTGCCGGGATGGACTTCGCAGTGTAGGAGCGGGTCGGCTCCACAACATCGGGCGGAAGTCGTGGAGAGGGGGTGGCCGGATAGCATCCGCAGCATGGCCGACATCACGATCACCGGCGACGTGCTGCGCGGAGAGCCACCGGCGTTCGACGTCGACGCTGCGAGCGGATTGGCTGCACGCGTCTTCGGGATACACGGGACCGCCTCGCCCCTGGGAAGTGAGCGTGACCAGGGTTTCATGATCATCGGCGCCGACGGACCTGCCGGTGTGCTGAAGATCTCCAACGCGAGCGAGGATCGGGCGGTCGTCGACATGGAGACCGCGGCAGCGTTGCATGTCCTCGCGGCCGACCCGTCGATACCGGTGGCCGCGCCGGTGCCCGTGCTCGGGGCCGATCCATCTGTTGGTGCGTCTGCCTACGCAGCGGAGGTGACGGGCCCGACGGGTACGACGCACCTCGTCCGGGCGTGTGCGGCCATGCCCGGCTCGGCGTCGGTCGACGCACTCACGATCGACGGTGCGGCGCTGTTCGACCACGGCATGATGGTCGCCCGTCTCGGCCGGGCCCTGCGGACGTTCTTCCACCCGTCGGCAGGGCGGGTGCTGTTGTGGGATGTGCACCACGCGGCGGCGCTTCGTCCAATGGCTGAGGCGATCGACGATCCGGCCCATCGAGCGCTCGTCGAGAGGGTCCTGGACCGGTTCGAGCGCGACGTCTTGCCGCGGTGGCCGGAGCTCCGCTCGCAGGTGATCCACGGCGACATGACGTTGGACAACGCATTGGTCGACGAGCGCGGACGCATCACGGGCATCGTCGACTTCGGTGACATGAGCCACTCAGCGCTCGTGTGCGTGCTGGCGTCGTCGATCGATTCGCTGCTGCAGGGTCGAGCTCCCGACGATGTGGTCCCGTCCGCGATGCGCTTCGTCGACGGCTATCGCTCGATCACGCCGCTGGAGCCACAGGAGCTCGAGCTGTTGCCGGATCTCGTCTGCGCGCGGATGGTGACCGTCGCGGTGCTGTTCGGGTGGCGAGCGGCTCGACACCCCGACAACGAGTACCTCACCGGGTGGGAAGACCGCCTCTGGCCGTTGCTCGCGTTCCTCGAGCAGGAGGGCCGTCGTCGCTTCGCCGAGCGTCTCGCCGGGTCGAGACCCGACGCCGATCGCGGCGCGTTGATCGGGCGACGAGCTCGCGTGTTCGGGCCGGCGCTCTCGCCGCTCACCTATGACCGTCCGCTCCATCTCGTTCGTGGTGAGGGCGTGTGGCTGTTCGACGACGACGGCACTCGCTACCTCGATTGCTACAACAACGTGCCGGTGGTCGGGCACGCGCACCCGCGGGTGAGCGATGCGATCGCCCGGCAGTCACGCCTGCTGAACACGAACATGCGGTACCTGCACGGGACCGCGATCGAGCTCGCCGAGCGGCTCATCGCGAGCATGCCGGCGGGCTCTGGTCTGGACACGGTCTTACTCGTGAACTCCGGGAGCGAGGCGAACGACACGGCGTGGCGCCTCGCCACCGTCTGGACGGGAGCTCGAGGTGGTCTCGTGACGAGCTACGCCTACCACGGCGTCACTGAGGCGATCGCCGCACTCTCGCCGGAAGGATGGATCGGCGGCGAGCCACCGGACCATGTCGAGGTCTTCGACCCGCTCGATGGTTTCCGCGCCGACACACCGTCCGAGCAGGCCGCCGCCTCGCTCACGCTGGCGGCCGAACGGCTCGAACGGCGCGGCGTCCGAACGGCGGCGGTCTTCGTCGACGGCGGGTTCACCTCCGACGGGATCCTGGCGCCGGATCCGGGCTACGTCCGCGCGCTCGCCGAGCGGAGCCACGACGCGGGAGCCCTCTACGTTGCCGACGAGGTCCAGGCGGGGCACGGCCGGTCGGGCGCCCACCTGTGGTCCTTCGCGGGGATGGGCGTCGCCGCCGACGTCGTGACGATGGGCAAGCCGATGGGCAATGGTCACCCCGTCGCGGCCGTCGTCACCCGCCGCGAGATCACGGAGCGCTTCGGCCAGGAGACCGAATGGTTCTCCACGTTCGGCGGCAACCCGGTCGCCGCCGCGGCTGCGCTCGCGGTGCTCGACGTGATCGAGGACGAGCGGTTGGTCGAGCGGGCCGGACGCGTCGGTGCTGCGCTGCGCTCGTCGATCTCATCTCTCCAGGCCCGTCACCCCGTGATCGGAGACGTGCGGGGGGTTGGTCTGCTCACCGGCGTCGAACTCGTGCGAGACGCCGCGGCCCGCGAGCCGGCGGCCGGTCTGGCCGGCGCGGTCGCCAACGGGATGCGGGAACGCGGGGTGCTCGTCGGCACGACGGGCCGTGACGGCAACGTGTTGAAAGTCAGGCCGCCGCTGGTGTTCGGCCACGAACACATCGAGATCGTCGTCGACGCGCTCGATGCGGCCGTGCGGGGCAGCTGACCGGCTACGGCTGCCAGATGTCCATCGGCACCGCGTTCATCGCGTTCGCCGGCGCGGTACCGAGCCGGAACCCCGCGACGAGCGTTCGCAACAGGTTGTAGTGGTTCGTGAATTCGCCGTAGACACCCACGTCGACGTTCGCGCCCATGAGCGCGCACACCGTGTGACCGCCGGCGAACTTCTGGGCCTTGCCGATGCCGCCGTCTTGCCCTTCGTCGTAGACGACGACGATCAGGTCGTTGCCTGCCTTCCACGACGCGGAGGCCTGGACCGCCGCGATCTCGCGCGCGAGGAAGTCGTCGAACTGCTTGATCGTGCCGCCCGTGGAGTCGTGGCAGTTGTCGTGGCCGTCCTCACACATGTTCGGCACGACGTAGTTGAACCTCGGCGTCTCGTCCGCAGCCGCGGCCGCCTCGAAATCGCTCGTGTCGTTCGGACCGGTCCCGCCCATCGGGATGACCTTCGTCTGACACGGGGCCGTCGGATCGGTGCCCGTCGCCTGCGAGAAGTCCGCGCCGACGACGTCGCGGTAGTAGGCGGCCGGGTTGTGCTTCACGCGGTAGGAGTTGAGGTACCGGTTCTCGCCGGCGTTGATCAGATAGCAGTTCTCGGGCATCGACTCGTTCCAGGCCGCCCAGCTGATCCCGGCGTCTTCGAGCATGCCGAAGATGTTCTTCGAGCGGTGGTTGCACGTCGCGGGCTTCTCATCGAGCTGGTCGCAGCGATCGAACGTGCCGCTCGTCATCGCCATATAGTTGGACGTCGAGTAGTGCGAGATGCCCCAGTAGTCCGAGAACCAGGCGCTGTGCGGCTTGATCGCGCCGAGCTGATAGGGCGCGTTCTTCGTCGTGAGCTGGGAGAGGCTCGTGTTCTCGCCGACGAACACGTAGACCTTGCCTGGGAACGCCGGCACGATCGGGCTCGCCTGCACGCTCGGCGTTGGCCACGCCACCGTTGTGACGACCGCGATCACGGCCACCGCGAGTCTGCGGATCATACGTTCCTCCCTGTAGGTCCTCGGACCGACCATCCTGGCGCGAGCGACGCCGGGGCGCAACCGCTCCCTAACGCTCCCGCAGGCGGGGGCTGAGGATCTCATCGAGCGCGAAGCCGACCATCGTGAACGCGAGGGTCACGAGGACGATGCAGACGCCGGGCGGGATCAGCCACCACCACCAGCCGGCGGTCATCGCGAATCCCGTGAACGCGTCCTCGATGATCCTGCCCCACGACGCCGAGGTGGGGTCGGACAGCCCGAGGATCGCGAGGGTCGTCTCGGACAAGATCGCGAGGGCGATCATCAAGATCGTGTTCGCGAAGAGCACGGGGAAGACGTTCGGCAGCACGTGGCGAGTGATGATGTGCCAGTGGCTGGCGCCGATCGCACGTGCCCGCTCGATGTAGGAGCGCTCGCGGACCGAAAGGGCCTGAGCGCGAACGACCCGCGCCGTGCCGGCCCATGACGTGATCGCGATCACCACGATCACGTTCGTCAGGCTCGCGCCGAGCACGGTCGCCAGCGCGATCGCGAGGGCGAGCCAGGGGATCACGAGGAACCAGTTGGTGAGCGCGTTCAACCCCGCGTCCACCCGCGTGCCGCCGAAGTATCCGGCGGAGATGCCGACGACCGCGCCGATCAGCATCGCGCCGAGCGCCGCGGTGAACCCGACGAGCAACGAGACCCGAGCCCCCGCGATCAGCAGGTCCAGGACGGAGCGGCCGAAGTTGTCGGTGCCGAGCCACGCCTGTGATGAGGGTGGCGCGTGCAGCGGCAGCGTGGTGGCCGACGGGTCGAGGTCCTCGGGACTGACGAGCAGCGGCGACGCGATCGCGATCGCGATGAAGAAGGCCAAGATCGCCAACCCGATCATGCCGCGTCGGCTCTGCCGAAGCGTCGCCCAATGACCCACCATCGTGGAGGCCCGACGGCGCCAGACGCTGACCTTGCGCGGACGGGCCGCGGCACTCGCCGTCTCCACGTCAGGCAGCCCGGATCCGTGGATCGAGGTAGCCATACGTCACGTCGGCGACGAGGTTCGCGACGATGACCGCTGCGCTCGCGATCAGGAACACGCCTTGGATCACGGGGTAGTCCAACGTGTTGATCGACTGGTACGTGAGCAGGCCGAGTCCGGGCCATGAGAACACCGTCTCGATGACGATCGCCCCGCCGAGCACGAACCCGAAGCTCAGGATGATCAGCGTGAACGCGGGCAGGAACGCGTTGGGCACGACGTGGCGGCTCCGGACGAGCCGATCAGGCACGCCCTTGGCGCGCGCGGTCTGCACGTAGTCCTCGGCGATCGTGTCGATCATCGACGCGCGCATCACGATCGAGAAGCTCCCGATGTAGCCGAGCGTCAGGGTGAGCAGCGGCAGGAACAGGTGGTCGAGGATGTCGGTGAGCTTTGCGGCCCCGGTCAGAGACGTGCTCGATCGGTAGCCCCCCGCAGGGAACCAGTGAAGCAACCCCGAGAACAGCAAGAGGAGCAGCATGCCCAGCCAGCCTTCCGGCATCGCGTACAGGATCAACGACCCGTACTGAGATGTCGTATCGAAGGTGCTTCCTCGCCGCCAGCCGCCGCGGATCCCGATCACCACGCCGAGCCACGCCGACAAGATCGTGCCCAGTCCCACGAGCAACGCGGTCGGTCCGATCCGCGTTCGGATGAGATCGCTCACCGGGATCCCCGAGGTGAGCGATTCGCCGAGGTTGCCGGTGAGCGTCTCACGCAGGTACACGCCGTACTGCTCGACCATCGGCAGGTCGAGTCCGAGATCGTGTTGCAACCGTGCGACGTCGTCGGGGGTGAGCTTCTCGCTGCGGGCGAGCAGGGCGACCGGATCTCCGGGCAGGACGCGGAAGAGCAGGAAGTTGAAGGTCAGGACGAACCACAGGGTCACGACGGCCTGCAGCGTCTTGCTGAGCAGGTACCGCCGCGACCCCATCGGTCCTTACGCCTCGTCCACTCCGGTCTTGCGGCCGCGGGCGACCAGCACGATGATCACGGCCACCACCGCGAGGGCACCGACGATCCAGACCCAGGTCGGCAGACCGGTGGAGCCGGTGGAGGAACCTTCGATCGGCCGCAGCGACACCAGCGTGTCGTAATTGTAGGTCGGCAGGAGGTAGCCGTCGGGGCCGGGCGCGCCGACCCAACCCGTGAACCGGTCGGTCCGGTAGGCCTCGAGCCAGTTCGGGTACGCGAGCACGACACCCGGCACCTGCTCGTATTCGTACTGCTGCGCTTGCTGCACGACCGCTTGCCGGGCGGTCTGATCCATCATCGTGTGCTGCTGCTCGTACAGCTTGTCGAAGCGTTTGTCCTGCCAGCAGCCGTCGCTCCAGGCGCCGCACTGCTCGGAGGTGAAGACGAACAGCTGATAGTTCGGGTCGGGGTTGCCGCTCCAGTACCAGATGTAGGCGTCGAAGTTGCCCGAGTACCAGTAGTCGTTCATCTTGGCGTCGGTCGCGGGCTTCAGGTCGACGGAGATGCCGATCTTCTTGAGGAATCCCACGATCAGCTCGCCGGTCTGTTCCGCGCCGGTCGTGTCCGTCGATGCCGGGATCGACAGCGACAAGGGCTGATGGGTGTCGGGATCTTCCCGGATGCCGTCGCCGTTCGTGTCGACGTAGCCGGCGTCCTGCAGCATCTGGTTGGCCTGATCCGGGTCGTAGGGGAACTCCTTGTCGGCAGGGATGTCGAGGTGCCAGTACGCCGACGCGGGCCGGACGATCGTGTCACCGGTCGTCGCCGCTCCTTGGTAGACCTTGTTCACGATCGCGTTCTTGTCGATCGCCATCTCGATCGCCTGGCGCACCGTGATGTCGTGCAAGGCGGGCAGCGGCGTGTAGTTGGAGCTCGGCTGTCCACCGAAGTTGAACGCGAGGTTCAGCCACCAGTCCGAGACGACCTTCTGCAGCGCGACGTTCGGCACGCCGGTCAGCGAATTGATCGAGGCGGGCTCGAGCCCGTCGGCTGCGTCGATCTCGCCGTTCTTCAACGCCGTGATCATGGACTCCTGATTGGTGTAGACCTGGTACTCGATGCGGTCCAGCGACGGCGTCGTGCCCCAGTAGTAGGGGTTCCGCTCCATCACCCATCCCTGGCCGGGCGTCCAGCTCGTCAGGATGAACGGACCGCTCGCCACCGCAGGCGTCTGCTTGACCGAGCGGATCTCCTTGAGGTCCTTGCCGTCGTAGGGAGCCCAGATGTGCTTCGGCACGATGTAGACCCACTGCGGCAGGATCGGCGCGAAGCTCGGCTCCTTCGTCGTCCAGACGAACGTCGTCGGGTCGGGTGCGGTGAAGACGGAGTCGCTCGGGATGTCGCTCTTGTACTGCGGGATCTTGTTGTCCATCACGAACTGGAACGTGAACGCGATGTCCTCGGATGTGAGCGGCTGACCGTCGCTCCACTTGAGCCCCGGGCGGATCGCGCACGTCCACTGCGTGTAGTCCTCGTTGTGCTCGCAGCCGGTCGCGAGGCCCGGCGCCGCGGTGAGATCCGCAGAGGAGAAGTTCAGCAGCATGTCGTACTCGGAGGTCGCGACGGTCCAGTCGCTGCCCGCGCTGACCGCGAAGACGTTGTCGGTGTCGAGGTCGGCCACCACCCCGACACGAAGCGTGACGGGCGCCTGTGCCGTCGTGGTGCTCTGCGCCCGCGCGGTGCCGGTCAGCCCGACCGCCATCAGGATGCTCGCGCCGGCCGCGAGCGTTCGCCGGATCATCTTGCCCATCACGTTCCCCTTTCCGTCAACGCAGCCACGACCTCGTCGTGGACGCGTCCGTTCGAGACTAGGAGGTTCGAGCCCGCCGACGGCGCATCTCCGTCCAGCGTCGTGAGTCGGCCGCCCGCTTCCTCCACGATGACCCGTGTGGCGGACCAGTCCCATGCGTAGCACGGCTCGTGCTCCAGGAGTACTTCCACGGATCCTTGAGCGACCAGGAGGTGCGCCCACGCGTCGCTCACGCCACGGGTTGCTCGAGCCCTCGCGGCCAGACGCAGGAGCCGCTCGGCGTCGTCGCCGGCGAGCCACTCGTCGATCGGTGAGTGCGCCAGCAGGGAATCGCCCAGCGAGTCGACGGCCGAGACGCTGAGTCGCCGATCCTCGCGCCACGCGCCGGCGCCGCGGACGGCGCGGTAGCGCGCGCCGAGCGCTGGCGCGTCGGCGACGCCGACGACCGCCTCGCCGTCGACCTCCAGGGCGATCAGCGTCGTCCACAGGGGGATGCCCTCGACGAAGAGCTTCGTTCCGTCGACGGGGTCGAGGACCCACCGTCGACCGTTGCGGCCCTGCGTCAAGCCCTGTTCCTCGCCGAGGACCGCGTCGTCCGGTGCGCGTTCGGCGAGGACGGCACGCATCGCGCGCTCGGCGGCTCTGTCCACCTCCGTTACGGGGGTGTCGTCAGCCTTGCGCTCGGCGGGGAGTCGGTCACCGAACCGAGCGAGCGTGACGGCCGCGGCGGCATCGGCCACCTCGAGCGCGAGGGCGAGATCTCCGTCGTCGCGTTGGGTCGCTGCGTGTGCCGCGCGTGCGGGCTCCTGCACGGGTCGGACCGTATGGAGCGCGAACGGGCCCAACAAGGCTAGCCTTGCCCTGAGGGCAACGAGGGGAGGTTCGCCGTGCGTTCAACCGAGGTCGCAGCCCGCGTCGTGACGGTCCTCGATCTGCTCGGTGAGAGCCCCGACGGCCTCGGGGTCGGCGAGCTGGCTCGTCACCTCGACGTGCACGCCTCGACGGCATCGCGGCTGCTCGCCACGCTCGCCGCGAGTGGGCTCGTCGAGCGAGACCCGGCGTCGAGGCGGTACCGGATCGGCGCCAGGGTCGTCGGGCTCGCAGCCGCGATGGTCGACCGCCTGCCCGTCGTGAGCCAGGCTCGCCCGCAGCTCGAGCACCTGTCCGCCGCGACGTCGGAGACGGCGAACCTCGCGATCCGCGACGGGTTCCACGTCGTCTACGTGGATCAGGTCACCCCGGCACAGACCGTGGTGATGGCCAGCTGGGTCGGACGACGAAGCCCGGTGCACGCGAGTTCCAGCGGCAAGGTCCTCGTCGCGTTCGGCGACCCATCGCTCGCCGAGGCGATCGCCCGGCGCAAGCTCGAGCAGCTCACCGACCGTACGGTGGTGTCCGCGGCGAAGCTCCGGCAGATCTGGGCGCAGACGAGACGGCAGGGCTACGCCTCGAGCAGCGGTGAGCTCGAACATGGGCTCGTGACGATCGCCGCGCCCGTGATGGTCGAGGGCTCGGCGGTCGCGGCGATCAGCGTCTCGGGGCCGGCATACCGATTGCCGCAGCGCGACGTGCCAGGGCTCGCGCGCCACGTGATCGACGCGGCGGCGGCGGCCTCACATCGGATGGCCGGGCGCTGAGCCGGCGCCGTCCTGCGGGTGCTCGTGGAGGAACCGACGGTCCGGAACCAGCCAGATGATCGCCACGATGGCGTAGAGCGCGAACGAGATGTAGCCCGCACCGGTCGCGATCGCGGCGACGACGCCGATCGCGTAGAGGGCGAGCGACGCGCGCCCTTTCGTGTCCCCGTGGAGGGAGCGGGCGACCCGGGAGTCGGGACCGTTGGCCCGAACGATCGTCGAGATCAGCACGCTGTATGCGACGGCGGCGGCGAGCGACACGAGCCCGAAGAACGCCGGCGGGCCCGGCTCCTTGATCCCGATCTCGCGGGCCCACTCCGTTGCGACCGGGATCAGCGACAGGAAGAACAACAGCCCCATGTTCGCCCACATCACCGCCCCATCGATCCGATCGGTCGCTCGCAGCAGGTGGTGATGGTTGTTCCACCAGATCGCGAGGTTCACGAACGCGAGCACGTAGATGAGGAGCCCCGGGATCGCGGCTTCGATCGCGTCCTTGCTCGTGCCGGCCGGCGGGCGGAGTTCCAGCGCGAGGATCGTCATGATCACTGCGATCACCGCGTCGCTGAACGCCTCGAGCCGCTCGGTCGTCAGCTCGAGGGGCACCCACCCGCCACCGCGGCGCTCGCTCATCGCCGGGATGATAGGCCGCCCCTGCTTCCCGACGGTGGTGGGAGGATGTCGGCCGTGGGCGAGGAGCGGGTCGAGCGTCCGATCGAGGAGCGCAAGCGCCACAACGTCGCGAGGACCTATGCGACGGAGCGGATCGAGGTCACCTGGGAGCCCCGCCTGTGCGTGCACGTCGGGGAATGCTTCCAAGGCCTGCCCGACGTCTTCGATCCTTGGTCGCGCCCATGGGTGCGCGCCGGCGCCGCGGAACCCGATGACGTCGCCGAAGTCGTGATGCGGTGCCCGACCGGCGCCTTGCACTTCCGCCGGCTGGACGACGGCCCGCAGGAAGAGGAACTGATCGGCGACGTGACGCTCGAGGCGCTCCCCGACGGGCCGATGCAGATCCGTGGCAAGGTGCGGTTGGTCGACCGCGATGGCAACCTGCTGCGTGAGGACACCCGCCTCGCGCTCTGCCGCTGCGGCGCGAGCCGACGCAAGCCGTTCTGCGACGGGACGCACCGCCAGATCGGGTTCCGCGACCCGCTCTAGTCGTCGTCGGGGCGGGGCGGCTCCTTCGGGGTGGACGTCTGGCCGCGGATCGCGCCCGCCGCCTCTTCGACGCTCGCCGAGATCGCGGTCCCGAGCGCGGTGACCGCGCCTTTCAGGTCCTTCCGGACGTCCTCGTCGCGGACCGTCTCGT
>JBKPRM010000272.1:0-4635 GCA_046734555.1 Actinomycetota bacterium
CGGCCGACTCGGGCGTGGCGATCCGCCGGCGCCGCCACTGCGCCGCCTGCGGCCGCCGGTTCACGACCTACGAACGGATCGAAGATGTCGGCCTCGTCCTGCTGAAGCGAGACGGCTCCCGCGAGCCCTGGGACCGCGACAAGCTGGAGGCTGGCATCCGCAAGGCCTTGACCGGCCGCCCCGTCACCAACACCCAGATCGATCTGATGCTCGACCGCATCGAATCTCGGGTCCGCAAGAAGGGCCCGGAGGTGCCCTCCAGCGCCGTGGGAGCGGCCACCCTGGGCGCGATGCAGAAGACCGACGAGGTCGGATACCTGCGGTACGCGAGCGTCTACAAGGACTTCCAGGCGGCGGGCGATTTCGAGCGCGAGGTGGGCTTGCTGCTCGAGAAGAAGGTGCCCGCGAAGCCCCGGCGCAAGGGCTAGTCCCGGCGGGCTACGCAGCCCCAGACGTGGCGGTCGACCGGAGCCGTGCGATACTAGATGTTGTGGTCTCCAAAAACCTTGGCCACAACCCCTTGACGGTTGGCGGCGGCCGGCGCACTATGCGCGGGCCGCAAGTTACACGGGTGTAACTCTTCCACACGGCTTCCACAGGTTTCCAACAACGGTCGCCGCGGCGGGAGGGTCGAGGGGAGAAGGAGGGGTCGATGGTTACACGCGAAGGGGACGTCGAGGTCATCCGAGAGGGACTGACCTTCACGCGCTACTTCACCACCGAGGGGGTTCACCCCTTCGACGAGGTCGAGTGGGAGACGCGCGACTCGGTCATCCCCAACTACAAGGAAGGCGGCAACGCCTTCGAGCAGCGCGACGTCGAATTCCCCGTCTCGTGGTCCCAGAACGCGACCAACATCGTTGCGCAGAAGTACTTCCGCGGGCCCCTCAATACTCCCCAGCGGGAGTCCTCGGTGCGGCAGCTGATCGGCCGGGTCGTCGACACGATCACCGGGTGGGGGCGCAAGAACGGCTACTTCGCCTCGGACCACGACGCGATGGTCTTCGCCGACGAGCTGGCGCACCTGCTGGTCCACCAGAAGGCAGCCTTCAACTCGCCCGTGTGGTTCAACGTCGGCGTGCCCGACACGCCCCAGCAGTGCAGCGCGTGCTTCATCCTCGCGGTCGACGACCACATGAGCTCGATCCTCAACTGGTACGTCGAGGAGGGCACGATCTTCAAGGGCGGTTCGGGCTCGGGCATCAACCTGTCGCGGATCCGCTCGTCGAAGGAGCCGCTGGCCGGTGGCGGGACCGCGAGCGGTCCGGTCAGCTTCATGCGCGGCGCCGACGCCAGCGCCGGCACGATCAAGTCGGGCGGCAAGACGCGGCGCGCCGCCAAGATGGTGATCCTGAACGTCGATCACCCCGACGTTCGCGAGTTCATCTGGTGCAAGGCGGTCGAGGAACAGAAGGCACGAGCGCTGCGTGACGCCGGGTTCGACATGGACCTCGACGGGCGCGACAGCTACTCGATCCAGTACCAGAACGCGAACAACTCGGTCCGCGTCACCGACGAGTTCATGCAGGCGTTCGAGAACGACGCCGACTGGCGGCTGAAGGCCGTCCAGACCGGCGAAGCCCTCGACACCGTCCGTGCCCGTGGGCTGATGCGCGAGATCGCACAGGCGGCGTGGGAATGCGCCGACCCCGGCATGCAGTACGACACGACGATCAACGAGTGGCACACGTGCCCGGCGTCGGGCCGCATCAACGGCTCGAACCCGTGCTCGGAGTACATGCATCTCGACAACTCGGCCTGCAACCTCGCGAGCCTCAACCTCATGAAGTTCCTCGACGATGAGGGGTCGTTCGACGTCGCGAGCTTCCGCCGGGCTGTCGACATCATGCTGACCGCCCAGGAGATGGTGGTCACCGACTCCGACTACCCGACGGAGAAGATCGGGCAAAACGCGCGGGCATATCGGCAGCTCGGGCTCGGCTACGCGAACCTCGGGTCGGTGCTGATGGCGCGCGGCCTCCCCTATGACTCCGACCAAGGCCGCGCGTGGGCGGGCGCGATCACATCGCTCATGACCGGCTGGGCCTACCGCACGAGCGCTCGGATCGCGGAGGTCACGGGTCCGTTCGAGGGCTACCACCCGAACGCCGACGCGATGCTCCGCGTGATGCGAAAGCACCGCGCCGCGGCCGACGACATCGACCCCGAGTTCGTGCCCGAGGCGATGCTGTCCGCGGCCAAGCAGGCGTGGGACGAGGCGATCGGGCTCGGCGAGATGTACGGCTATCGCAACGCGCAGGCCTCGGTGCTCGCGCCCACCGGCACGATCGGGCTGATGATGGACTGCGACACGACCGGCATCGAGCCGGAGCTCGCGCTCGTCAAGACGAAGAAGCTCGTCGGCGGCGGCACGATGCAGTTCGTCAACCAGACGGTGCCGCGTGCCCTCGCGAAGCTCGGCTACACAGCGGAGCAGGTCGAGGACATCGTCGCCTACATCGCCGAGCACAACTCGGTGGTCGAGGCGCCGCACCTGCGTGAGGAGCACTACCCGGTGTTCGACACGGCGATGGGCGACCGGCCGATCCACTACATGGGCCACGTCAGGATGATGGCGGCGGCACAGCCGTTCATCTCGGGAGCGATCTCCAAGACGGTGAACATGCCCGAGGAGGCCACCGTCGAGGAGGTCGAGCAGCTGTTCATCGAGAGCTGGAAGCTCGGGCTGAAGGCGGTCGCGATCTACCGCGACAACTGCAAGGTCGCCCAGCCCCTGTCGGCCGACAAGAAGGCGACGAAGAAGCCCGAGGACGGCGAGCCGCCGCAGCTCGCGTGGTCGGCGAAGAAGCGGCTGCCCCAGTCGCGACCGGCGCTCACGACATCGTTCCGGGTCGGCGACGCAGAGGGATACATCACGGCCGGGTCCTACCCCGACGACGGGCTCGGCGAGATGTTCCTCAAGGTGTCGAAGCAGGGCTCGACGCTGTCGGGGATCATGGACGCCTTCTCGATCGCGGTCTCGGTCGGGCTTCAGTACGGTGTGCCGCTCCAGGACTACGCCTCGAAGTTCATCAACATGAAGTTCGAGCCGAGCGGCATGACGAACGATCCCGACATCCGGTTCGCGTCATCGATCGTCGACTACGTGTTCCGCCGCCTCGCACTCGACCACCTGACCCCCGAGGAGCGCGAGTCGCTCGGCGTCCGTTCGATCGATGAGCGAAAGGCCGAGGCGGACGTGAAGATCGCCGAGCTCGACGCGGGGGCCCCGGTCGAGGGCGCCCCGGCTTCGGCGGAAGAGCTCGCGTCGCCCATCACGCCGGCGCCGCAGCAGATCGAGCTGAGCGACATGCCGACGGCGAAGGCGTTGGACGCACCGCTGTGCTATCAGTGCGGCTCGAAGATGCAGCCTGCGGGCTCGTGCTACGTGTGCGGGACTTGCGGCAGCACCAGCGGTTGCTCGTAGACTGCGGCGTTCGAACGACCGACCACGGGCCGGGGGTTCGCCCCCGGCCCGTCGCGTTCCCGCCGCCGGGATGTAGGAGGGAGGTGCGGGGGATGGGGGACAACGCCGCCAAGCTGCTGGGGCTGCACCACGTACAGCTGGCGATGCCGCCGGGCGAGGAGGAGGCAGCGGTGCGCTTCTACGGCGCGATCCTCGGCCTCACCCAGGTGGAGAAGCCGCCGGAGCTCGCGCCGCGCGGGGGTGTGTGGTTCCGCGACGCCGACCTCGAGGTACACCTCGGCGTCGAGGAAGCGGGGTTCGTCCCGGCGCGCAAAGCGCATCCCGCGTTCCTGGTTCGCAACCTCGTCACGCTTCGCGAGCGCATCGAGACGGCCGGGTATCGCGTGACCGATGACGTGCCGCTCGAGGGGTTTCACCGGTGCCACGTGCGCGATCCGTTCGGCAACCGGTTGGAGCTCGTCGAGCCGATCGGGTCGTGACCGAGCTCCGGTTCCGCCGGCTGCGCCCGGAGGCAGAGCTGCCGTCGGCCCAGCACCCGGGCGACGCGGGGCTCGACCTCCGTGCGGCGGTCGACGCCGTCGTCCAGCCGGGGGAGCGGGTGATGATCCCGACCGGGGTCGCCGTCGCGATCCCCGAAGGACATGCCGGTCTCGTGCTTCCACGCAGTGGGCTCGCGTCGAAGCACGGACTCACGATGGCGAACTCACCCGGCTTGATCGACGCGGGCTATCGGGGCGAGGTGATCTGTGCGGCGGTCAACCTCGACCGGGAGGCCCCGGTGAAGGTGCACATCGGGGACCGCATCGCCCAGCTCGTCGTCGTCGCGCTGCCCCATGTCGAGCCCGTGTGGGCGGACGAGCTGCCGGAGAGCCGTCGCGGCGAGTCGGGATTCGGTTCGACCGGCACGTCGTAACGACTCACGCATGGAACGCGGCGAGGGCTGCGGCTTCGTCGGCAACCTGCCGGCGCAGCTGCCGCGGCAGCGGTTCGAACGACGACGTGGTGACGCGCCCCTCCTCGAACCGCCAGGTTCCCGCGACCTGCCCGTCGACGAGGACCGTGCCGACCGACTGCGGTGTCTTCGTGCTGAAGATCTCTGAGCGATACCGCTCCGGCAGGATCTGCGTCCGTCGCGCATGCACGAGCAACGTCGCGTCCCACGTTGGAAGGAACCGGACGGGAGTGGGCGCATCGCCAGGGGGCAAGGC
>JBKPRM010000273.1:0-3401 GCA_046734555.1 Actinomycetota bacterium
GTCCACCACAGCTCGTCGGGGGACGTGGCGAGGTGGCGAAGCAGCACGCGCGGAACGTAGGAATTGAGGGTCGGACGACCGCTCGCCGCGGGCAGCGTCACGATCGGCTCGCCGGATACGGTTCGCGTATCCATTCGGGCGGCTCGCTTCCTGGTGTCGGGCCGCGTAGCTTATCTCCGTTTGCTCTTCTGAGGCACCCTCCGGTACCGTGGCCTCATGGCGACCCCGCAAGACCCCATAAGCCCTGCGCTGGACGCAGCCCGGCAGCGTCGCAAGACCCTGCACGACACCCTCGTCCACCTCGAGGAGGCCCTGTCCTCCCCCGCCGCGGGCCGTATCCCCGACTGGACCGCCACGGTCCTCAAGGAGATGAACGAGGTCCGCGACGCGTTCGCGCAGCACGTGATCGTCACCGAACAGGAAGACGGCCTGTACGACGAGATCCTCGAACGCGCGCCACGTCTGGAGGGGAACCTCCGGCGGCTGCGCGAGGAGCACCCGGAGATCAGCAAGGGCATCGACGCGATGCTCGAGCGCCTCGAGGAGACCGAGATCGGTTCGGACGCCTGGCCGCTCGACAAGGCGCGGGACGACCTGCAGCGGTTCATCGGTCATGTGATCAAACACCGGCAGCGCGGCGCCGACCTCGTCTGGGAGGCGTACAACGTCGACATCGGCGGACTCGAGTAGCGTCCGGCGTCCCGGGCGGCGCGAGCTAGGCTGTCCGATGTGGTGCGGATCGCGCTCGGCCAGCTGAACACCACCGTCGGCGATCTCGACGGCAACCTCACCCGGCTCGCCGATGCGGCGAAGCGCGCGACGGCCGAGGGCGCCGACGCGGTCGTGTTCACCGAGCTCGCGATCACGGGCTATCCGCCGGAAGACCTTGTGCTGCGGCCCTCCTTCGTCGCCGACAACCTGCGCGCGCTCGACGATCTCGCAGCCGAGACCGCCGGTGGCTGCGATGTGATCGTCGGGTTCGCCGACCGCGCCGAGACCGGTGTCCAGAACGCGACCGCGGTGCTCCGCGCGGGCGAGATCGTCGCACGGTACGCGAAGTGCAAGCTGCCCAACTACGGCGTGTTCGACGAGCGCCGGACGTTCGTCCCGGGCACCGAGGGTGTCGTCGTCGAGGTCGCCGGCACCCCCGTGGGCCTCTCGGTCTGCGAAGACGCCTGGGCACCCGGGCCGCCCTTCGATCGCTACGTCGCGACGCCCATCGTCGCCAACCTGAACGCCTCGCCGTACCACCGAGCCAAGGCGGGGGAACGCCTGCAGGTCCTGCGCGAACGCGCCGCAGAAACGGGTGCCTGGATCGTCTACGTGAACACGGTCGGCGGACAGGACGAGCTGGTGTTCGACGGCGGCTCGCTCGTGGTCGCGCCGGACGGCTCCGCGCACGCGCGGGCCGCCCGCTTCGACGAGGACCTGCTCGTCGTGACGATCGATGAGCGCGGCGCGACCGCCGATGACCGAGCGGCCTGGCCGGGCGACCCCGAGGAGGTCTACCGCGCGCTCGTCCTCGGCACCCGCGACTACACCGAGAAGAACGGGTTCGACGGCGTCGTGCTCGGGCTCTCCGGCGGCATCGACTCCGCGTTGGTCGCGACGATCGCGGTCGACGGCCTCGGCGCCGAGGCGGTACACGCCCTCGCGATGCCGAGCATGTTCTCGAGCCAGGGAAGCCTCGACGACGCGACCGAGGTGGCGCGCCGACTCGGGATCGCGCTCCACACCGTCCCGATCACCGACGTCTTCCGCGCGTACGAGGCGCAGCTCGCGGACGATGACGTCGTCCAGGGGCTCGCCGCCGAGAACCTGCAGGCGCGGATCCGCGGCAACGACCTGATGGCGTTCTCCAACCGGTTCGGCTGGCTCGTGCTCGCCACCGGGAACAAGAGCGAGTACGCGGTCGGCTACTCGACGCTCTACGGCGACATGGCGGGCGGGTTCGCCCCGATCAAGGACGTCCCGAAGACGCTCGTCTACGACCTCTGCGCCTGGCGGAACGCCGCCGCGACGGCGAGTGGCGAGACGCCGCCGATCGCCGACGAGGTGCTGACGAAGCCGCCGTCGGCGGAGCTCCGGCCGGATCAGCGCGACACGGATTCCCTGCCTCCGTACGAGCAGCTCGACCCGATCATCGCCGCCTACGTCGAGGACGACCTGGGGATCGACGAGATCGTGGCCGCCGGCATCGCTGAGCGAGAGACCGTCGCGCGGATCGTGACGATGATCGACAGAGCCGAATACAAGCGGCGGCAGGCCGCTCCGGGCGTGAAGATCACCCCGAAAGCGTTCGGACGCGATCGGCGACTACCGATCACGAACCGGTACGTCGACCGCTGAGGACGAACTGCCCTGCAAGGGCTCTCACGCTGTCTCCGAGGCGGTCTCAGGACATCCGAGAACCGCGTCGATAGTCGAGCAGATGCGGACACCGTCTTCCCACCTGAAGCTCGACGCTGCGATGCGCTCCCGGAGCGTCCACACGCGCATCTTCGGCGCGTTCGGCATGGCGCTGATGCTCGCCGCGATCGTGGGTCTGTCCGGTGTGTGGAAGCTCCACAGGATCTCGACGGGACTTGAAGCGGTCACGACACACTCCCTGCGGCCGATCAACGAGGTCGCAGGCATCCAGACGGCGGTCGACGGCATCGAGCTGAACATCCGCGCGCACGCAGGCACCGATGTTCCGATCGAGAAGCAGGCCGCCGTCTCGGATATCCAGACGTCGTTCGCCCTGGCGGCCCAGCACCTCGCCGCGTTCCGCTCGACCGGACCGAGCGCTGCCGAGCTGCAGCTCGCGAGCCAGATCGAGGACGATCTCGGCCGGCTGCAGCCGGTCGTCGCCGACCGGCTGTTGCCGCTATCGGACCGCGGCGACCGCGCGGCGTTCCAAACGGTCTTCAAACAACGGGTGTCCCCGCTGCTTGCCGACGCGCGTGGCGGCGTGGATGCGCTGATGATCTCGGAGAACCAGGCTGCCGACGCGGAGCTCGCCGCGGCGCACGCCGTCTACGTGCAGGCGGTGATCGGGTTGGTCGTCTTGCTCGCGATCGGCATCGCCGTCGTGTTCATGCTCGGATCCGCGATCGCGCGCTCCATCGTCGTGCCGTTGCGCGGCTCGGTCGAGATGCTCGAGCGCGTCGCGGACGGCGACCTCACGGCCTCGGTCGAGGTCGTCGGCACGGATGAGGTCGCGATGTTGGGAACGGCGCTCAACGCCACGGTCGCGCGGACGGCCGAGGCGATGGCGTCGATCACGGAGAGCGCCACCACGCTCGCCACGTCCTCGGACCGGCTCGCGGCCACCGGCGCGGGGATCGGCACCGCCGCCGAGCGCACCTCGGAGGTCGCCGGCAACGTCTCCTCGGCCGCCGCCTTGGTCTCGGACAACG
>JBKPRM010000274.1:0-6163 GCA_046734555.1 Actinomycetota bacterium
GGCTCATCCTGCGGACCGACCATGACCTCCGTCTTGGCGATCTCCTTGCCGCCGGGCGAGTCCATGAAGTCGATGTTGTGACCCGTCGTGGCGTCGTCCTGGTGGTACGTGATCGTGAACTTCTCGTCCGCGGGACCAACGAGACAGGTCGGGTCGAACAGCGTCCCTGGAGAGGTGATCTCAAGGACGGCGGTCTTGCCGCCGCACTCCCCGCCCGTGGGAGCCTGCGAGATCGTGAGTGACGGGCTGGGCTGTGCCACGATGATCTCGCTGGAGTCTCCGAAGAGCCCCACCATCTGGTTCTGCCCGAGCGTGTCGTACCAACCGAGAGCGACGCCGTCCTCGGACGCTGCGAGCGATGGATCCGCGCCGGCGTTCACCGTGCTCCCGACGTCGACCGGCTGGAACGAGTCGGTTCCCGACGCGACCTGGATGCCGTCCTGCTCCCACGCAACGTAGATCGTCCCGTCGCTCGTCGCGGTGACCGACGTGTTCGCCGCATCGTCGCCTGTCTTCGATGCGTCGGGGTCATCGACGTTCGACACGTCGGTCGTCTCCCAGGCGCCCTTGGACCACGTCGCTTCCTGGACCGTTCCGCTCCCCGAGTAGTACGCGGCGTAGGCGCTGTCATCGACCGTCGCGAACGACAGGCCGAAACCGGTCGCTGCACCGGTGACGACGGTGTCGCTCCACGTCGACCCGCTCAGCGACGCAGCCCGGATCTGCTTTGCCGCCGGATCGGCATAGACGACCGTCACCTTGCCGCCGACCACACCGATGCCTGTCGGCTGCGGGGCGGGACATCCGGCACACGACGGGAACGCCGCGGCGATCCGATCCGACCAGTTCGTACCGTCCTGCGTGGAGACGTGGATCTCGATCCCCTTGGCGCTCTCGATGCCGAATGCGACCCACGCGTTCCCCGCATCGTCCACGGCGATCGACGGACGCCCGATCGGTCCCGCCTGCTTGATCGACGCCGGGAGTTTGAAGACCGTGCTCACCTCTGCGGTGCCGCCGAGCTTGGTCGTCGCGTAGTCCACGCGGTTGGCTGCAGCCCAAGCCACGTGGACGGTCCCATCATCGGCGACCGTAACCGCAGTGCCGTTCGTGTTCTCGGGCGTGAGATCGAGATCCGGGACCTCGACCGGACCGAACGGCGTCGACACACCGTTGGGCTTCAACGCGTCAGGTGGGGCGGCCATCTGCACGGCGCCCCGTTGCCACAGCCCTTCCTTCGACGCGGTCGACAGCATCACACCGGGAACCGTCGGTGAGCCGAACGGCCGGGGCGTCGCGATCTCGCCCTCCGCGAGCTTCTCTTGGAAGCCGAAGTACGAGACGTACGGCGTGCCATCGGAGGCCAGCGCAACCGCGTCGCCCCGACCCATGTCATCGATCGAGTCGACGATGAAGGGGACGAAGCGCGCGCCGGTTCCGTAGTTGACGGCTGGTGTGACGGAGCTGATACACGCGGTCGCGACGAGGCACGTCGCGAGGGCGATCAGGGCACGCTTGGGCATGTCGGCGGGGATACTAGCAAGGGTTCCTAGGCCCGCCCGGCGCCTGCAGCCGCGAGCGGTGCGCCCTCCAAAACCTCTTGGAGGAAGCGCCCCGTGTGCGACGCTGGGTCGGCTGCGACGGCCTCGGGCGTGCCGGTCGCGACGACCATGCCGCCCTGATCACCGCCCTCCGGTCCGAGATCGATGATCCAGTCCGCGGTCTTGATCACGTCGAGGTTGTGCTCGATCACGAGCACGGTGTTCCCCGTGTCGACCAGTCGTTGCAACACGTCGAGCAGCTTGCGGATGTCCTCGAAATGCAGACCGGTCGTCGGCTCGTCGAGGACGTAGAAGGTGTTGCCCGTCGCGCGCTTGTGGAGCTCGGACGAAAGCTTGATCCGCTGGGCCTCGCCGCCCGACAGCGTGGGCGCTGGCTGGCCGAGCTTCACGTACCCGAGCCCGACGTCGGAGAGCGTCTGGAGGTGCCGCCGGATCGGCGGGATGTTCTCGAAGAAGCGCAGCGCCTCGTCGACGCTCATCGCCAGCACGTCGGCGATCGTCCGGCCCTTGTACTTCACCTCCAGCGTCTCGCGGTTGTAGCGGCGGCCCTTGCAGACCTCACACGTGACGTACACGTCGGGCAGGAAGTGCATCTCGATCTTGATCTGCCCGTCGCCGGCGCAGTTCTCACACCGCCCGCCGCGAACGTTGAACGAGAAGCGCCCCGGCTGGAAGCCCCGCACCCGGGCCTCGGGCACCTGGGCATACAGCTTGCGGATGTGGTCGAACATGCCCGTGTACGTGGCCGGGTTCGACCGGGGGGTCCGCCCGATCGGCGACTGGTCGATGTCGATCACCTTGTCGACCTGCTCCCAGCCGGCCAGCCGCTTGTGCCGGCCGGGCAGCTGCCGCGACCCGGACACCTTCTGAGCGAGCGCTCGCAGCAAGACATCCTGTACGAGCGTCGACTTGCCCGAGCCGCTGACCCCGGTGACGCACACGAACAGTCCGAGCGGGACGTCGACCGTGACGTTCTGCAGGTTGTGCTCGCGGGCGCCGGACAGCACGAGCTTGCTCGTGCCCACGGGCCGTCGGAACATCGGCAACGGGATCACGCGGCGACCCGACAGGTACGCGCCGGTGATCGATGCGTCGCACTCCATCAGGCCCTTCAGGTCGCCGGAGTAGACGACCTCGCCACCGTGCTCGCCGGCCGCCGGGCCGATGTCGACGATGTGGTCGGCCTCGTGCATCGTCGCCTCGTCGTGCTCGACCACGATCAGCGTGTTCCCGAGGTCGCGCAACCGCATGAGCGTGTCGAGCAGACGACGGTTGTCGCGCTGATGGAGTCCGATCGACGGCTCATCCAGGATGTAGAGGACGCCCACGAGACCGCTGCCGATCTGCGTTGCGAGCCGGATGCGCTGCGCTTCTCCCCCGGCGAGCGTGCCCGCGGCCCGCCCGAGGGTGAGGTAGTCGAGCCCGACATCGACGAGGAACCCGAGTCGGGCCCGGATCTCCTTCAGCAGACGCTCGGCGATCATCTCCTCGCGTTCGGAGAGGCCCATGTCGAGCGTGAACGCCAGCGCGTCGCGGATCGCGAGGTCGGTCACCTGCGAGATGTTCCGGTCGGCGATCGTGACCGCGAGCGTCTCGGGCCGCAGCCGCGCACCCTTGCACGCGCGACACGGGATCTCGCGCATGAACTGCTCCAAGCGATCGCGCGCCGAGTCGGAATCGGTCTCGGCGTGGCGGCGCTCGATGTTCGAGATCGCGCCCTCGTAGGTGGTCCAGTACGCCCGCTGGCGGCCGTACCGGTTCTTGTACCGCACGTGGATCTCTTCGTCGGACCCGTAGAGCAAGACCTCGCGGATCGACTTCGGGAGCTTCTTCCACGGGGTGTCGAGGCTGAACCCATGGGCATCGGCGACCGCCTCGAGCACCCGGTACCAATACTCGAGCGTGGCCGACGCCCAAGGTGCGAGCGCGCCCTCGTTGACCGACAGGTCCGGGTCGGGCACCACGAGCTCGGGGTCGACCTCCAATCGCGTTCCGAGCCCGTCGCAGGTCTGGCAGGCGCCGTACGGCGAGTTGAACGAGAAGTTCCTCGGGGCGAGCTCGTCGAACGAAAGGCCGCAGTAAGTGCAGGCGAGGTTCTGCGAGAAGGTCTGGACCTCCTCGTGACCCTCGTGGGTCATCACCGCGACCGCGGCGACACCTTCGGCGAGCTCAAGCGCCTGCTCGATCGAGTCGGCGACGCGCCTGCGGATATCGGGCTTGGCCACCAAGCGGTCGACCACGACCTCGATCGTGTGCTTGTAGGTCTTCGCCAGCCGGATCGGCTCGGACAGGTCGCGGACCTCGCCGTCGATCCGAGCACGGGGATACCCCTTGCGCCCGAGCTCTTCCAGGAGCTTGCCGTATTCGCCCTTCCGTCCTCGGATGATCGGGGCGAGCACTTGGAACCGCGTGCCCTCGGGCAGCTCCATGACCTGGTCGACGATCTGCTCGGGCGTCTGGCGGCCGATCGGGCGGCCGCAGTTGTAGCAGTGCGGATGCCCGACCCGCGCGAACAGGACACGCAGGTAGTCGTAGATCTCGGTGATCGTGCCCACGGTCGACCGCGGGTTGCGCGAGGTCGACTTCTGATCGATCGAGATCGCCGGCGAGAGGCCCTCGATGAAGTCGACGTCGGGCTTCTCCATCTGCCCCAGGAACTGTCGTGCATAGGCCGACAGTGACTCGACGTAGCGGCGTTGACCTTCGGCGTAGATGGTGTCGAACGCCAACGAGGACTTGCCCGATCCGGACAAGCCCGTGAACACGGTCAGGCGGTCACGCGGGAGCTCCAGGGTGATGTTCTTGAGGTTGTGCTCACGCGCGCCGTGGATGACGAGGGAGTCGGTACCCACCGGACCCGAGTGTACCGGGGGCCCCGGACATGCCTGTGACCAGCGCGTTCAGCGCTTTCAGGCCACGCCCGCCTCACGCAGCTGCCGCAGTTCCTTGCGCAGCTCGTGGACCTCGTCGCGCATGCGAGCCGCGTATTCGAACCGGAGGTCTCGCGCGGCCTGGTGCATCTCTTCCTCGAGGCCCTGGATCAGCCGTTCGAGCTCCTCGCTCGGGATGCCCTCGGGAGTTTCGAACACCCGCTGCTCCCGCGAGGAGACGGCTGCGGCCTCCTCACCCCGGAGGGCCAGCAGGATATCGGTGACCTGCTTGCGCACGGTCTGGGGGTCGATCCCGTGCTCCTCGTTGTAGGCGAGCTGGATCTGTCGGCGACGCTGGGTCTCGCTGATCGCCGCCCGCATCGAGTCGGTGACGCTGTCGGCGTACATCAGGACCGTACCGTCCACGTTGCGCGCAGCCCGGCCGATCGTCTGGACCAACGACGTCTCCGAGCGCAGGAAGCCCTCCTTGTCGGCGTCGAGGATCGCGACCAGCGACACCTCGGGGAGGTCGAGCCCCTCGCGGAGCAGGTTGATCCCGACCAGGACATCGAACTCGCCGAGCCGCAGGTCTCGGACGATCTCGATCCGCTGGACCGTGTCGACCTCCGCGTGCATGTACCGGACCCGGATGCCCATCTCGACGAGGTAGTCGGTGAGGTCCTCGGCCATCTTCTTGGTCAGCGTCGTCACGAGCACGCGCTGGTCGTTGTCGGCACGCCGGCGGATCTCCTCCATCAGGTCGTCGATCTGACCCTTCGTCGGGCGGATCTGCACCTCGGGGTCGACCAGTCCGGTCGGACGCACGATCTGCTCCACGATCGTCTTGGAGTGCTGCAGTTCGTAGGGGCCGGGGGTCGCGGACATGTAGACGACCTGCCCGACCCGTTCGCGGAACTCCTCGAACCGCAGCGGGCGGTTGTCGATCGCGCTCGGCAGCCGGAACCCGTAGTCGACGAGCGTCGTCTTGCGCGACACATCACCCTCGTACATGCCGCGCAGCTGCGGGACCGTCACGTGCGACTCGTCGAGCACCACGAGGTAGTCGTCGGGGAAGTAGTCGAGCAGCGTGTAGGGCGCCGACCCCGGGAGCCTGCCGTCGATGTGACGCGAGTAGTTCTCGATGCCGCTGCAGAAGCCCATCTCACGGAGCATCTCGAGGTCGTAGTTCGTGCGCATGCGCAGGCGCTCGGCCTCGAGCAGCTTGCCCTCGCGATCGAGCTCCGCGAGCCGATCCTGCAGCTCTTCCTCGATCGTGACGATCGCCGACTTCATCCGCTCGTCGCTCGCGACGTAGTGCGACGCCGGGAACGTCGTGTGGTCGACGATGTCGTCCTTCACGATCTCGCCGGTCAGTGGGTCGAACATGCTGATCCGCTGGACCTCGTCGCCCCACCACTCGATCCGGAACCCGGCCTGCTCGTACGGCGGGAACACCTCGAGCGTGTCGCCCGTGACGCGGAACGTCCCCCGCGCGCGGCTGACCTGGTTGCGCTGGTACTGGATGTCGACGAGCCGCTGGATCGCGAACTCCATCGGCACCTCGGTCCCGCGGTAGACGCGCAGCAGCTGCCCCTCGTACTCGTCGGGCGAGCCGAGGCCGTAGATCGCCGAGACGCTCGCGACGATGATCACGTCGTTGCGGCTGAGCAACGCCGCCGTGGCGGAGTGCCGGAGCCGCTCGATCTCCTCGTTGATCGAGCTGTCCTTCTC
>JBKPRM010000275.1:0-3466 GCA_046734555.1 Actinomycetota bacterium
GGCATGCACGACCCAGTGTCGAACGACATCGGTTCACTCCCCCTCGAGACTCACTTCGGGAGGATCCTGGCAGCGGCACAGGCGGGCGGGGAGTGGGCGTGGCGAGAGCTCTACGGCGCGACCGCACCGGTCTTGACGCGATACCTGCGCGCCCGCGGCGTGCCCGAACCGGATGACGTCGTCGGCGAGACGTTCATCCGGGTCGTTCGCCACATCGAGCGTTTCGAGGGAGACCTCGCGGCGTTCCGCACGTGGGTGTTCACGATCGGGCGCAACGTCGCGATCGACGGCGTCCGCTCGCAGGCGCGGCGTCCCATCGACGCCACTCCGGCGGAACGCCTCGCCGCCGTGGGTCCCACCGGCGACGCGGAGGCCGAGGCGATCGACGAGCTCGCTCGCGGCCACGTGGAGGCAGCCCTCGAACGTTTGAGCCCCGACCAGCGCGACGTCCTGCTGCTACGGATCCTGGGCGGCCTCACGATCGCCGAGATCGCCCAGGTGATCGGGAAGCGCGAGGGGGCCGTGAAGATGTTGCAGGCCAGGGGGATCACCGCCCTTCGGAAAGAGATCTCGCGCGGAGCCGTGACCCTATGAGCCCCTTCGACGTTCCTTCCGATGAGATGGGCAGAGATCCGAACATCGCCGACGAGGAGCTCCAGGCGCTGCTGGACGGGCATCCGGCCGTCGCCTCGGACCTCTGTCGCTTCGTGGACGACCTGCGGGCCACGTTCCCCGCGGGCGCACCAGCGACCGAGGCGCACCTCGCCGCGATCATGGAGACGACCCAGCTCTTCGCCGACAACGGCGACCCGGTCGTGAGGCCGGCAAGCAACGCCGACGCACCTGTCGCACAGGTGTCGCGGCTGCCGAAGCGAAGGGAGAACCGGATGCAGGACCACAAGTGGCGGATCCTCGTGCTGCGCGTCGCGGCGCCGATCGTCGCGTTGTTCACCGTGCTCGGGATCATGGGGTCCGCCGGCGCGTTGCCGCGTGGGTTGCAGCGCCTCACCTCGCACGCGGCCGGGCTCGTCGGGTTCGAGCTGCCGAACGGTGAGGACACCGAGGGCGGCTCGGACGACCAAGGCGAGAACCAGGACGACCAAGGCGAGGACACCGAGAAGGACGACTCCGCGCCCGTCGGCGAGGACGACCAAGGCGACGACTCGCAGGGCGACTCGGTCGACGCGACCGAAGGCGATCAGGGCGACAACAGCCAGGGCGACGCCGCCGACGGAACCGAGGGCGACCAGGGCGACAACAACGACGATCAGGGCGACGCCACTTCGGACCAGGGCAACCAGGACGACCAAGGCGAGAACGACCAGGGCAGCACGACCAACCAGGACGACCAGGGCGACGACTCGCAGGACGAAGTCACCGGCGGATCGAGCCAGGACGACCAAGGCGACAACTCCGGCAACTCGGGCTCCGACGACTCCGGCTCGGGGTCGAGCGGCTCGGGCTCGGGGGACAACCAGGACTGAGCGGGTCTCCGGCCCCACCGCTCCCCGCGACAGGCGCCCCCGAAGGGGCGCCTGTCGTCATGCGGGTTCGTCGATGGCGAAGGGCCGTGCGTACCGTGATGCGAACGGATGAGATCGAGGAGGACGGATGACGTCGTATGGGGTGCTCGGAACGGGGATCGTCGGTCAAACGCTCGCGGCGAAGCTCGCGTCGCTCGGCCACGAGGTGCGGATGGGGACGCGCGACGTCGCCGCGACGCGCGCGCGAACCGATACGGGTCAAGCCGGCGCGGCACCGCTCGCGTCATGGCTCGAGGAGCACCCCGACGTGCAGCTCGTCCCGTTCCCTGAAGCGGTTGCCTCGTCGGAGATCCTCGTCAACGCGACATCGGGCGACGCGTCGACCGACGTGCTCCGCTCGGCGAACACCGATGACCTCGAGGGCAAGATCCTGATCGACATCGGGAACCCGTTGGACTTCTCCACCGGACAGCTCGACCTGCGGCCGGGGGTCACCGACTCGCTCGGTGAGGCGCTGCAGCGCGAATTCGCGAACGTGCGCGTCGTGAAGGCGCTCAACATGATGACGGCGGCGGTGATGGTCGACCCGGGCCTTGTCGGCGGCGGCGAGCACACGACGTTCATCGCCGGGAACCACGAGGCTGCGAAGTCGACCGTGTCGACCTTGCTGCACTCGTTCGGCTGGCGCGACGTGCGAGACCTCGGTGACATCGCGGCCGCGCGCGGCATGGAGGCCTACCTTCCGCTGTGGCTCCGCACGATGCAGACGTTCGGCTCGCCGATGTTCAACGTGAAGCTCGTGATGTGATCGTTCGACTCACGACGCGCTCGCTGCGCGCGGCGGCGCGCGAGCTCGGCGTCGCGGACCCGGTGCTCGGCGCGTCGTTGGAGCGTTACGGTCCCCCACCGCTGTGGGCGCGCGAACCGTCGTTCGGCACCTTGGTGCATCTCATCCTGGAGCAGCAGGTGTCGCTCGCGAGCGCGCAGGCCGCGTTCGACAAGCTCACGGCCGCCCTCGGTGTGGTCGAGCCGGCGGCGTTCCTGACGCTCGGCGACGATGAGCTCCGTGCGATCGGGTTCAGCCGCCAGAAGGCAGGCTATGGGCGGGCGCTCGCCGCGGCGCTGCAGGACGGTTTCGACCTCGACGCGCTCGGGCGGCTTTCCGATGAGGATGTTCGAACAGCGCTCATCGCGCACCGCGGGATCGGCCGGTGGACCGCCGACATCTACCTCACGATGTGCTTGCTGCGGCCGGATGTGTGGCCGACGGGCGATCGCGCGTTGGCGACAGCCGCCCGGGACCTCTTCATGCTCGACCAGCTCCCGTCCGACGTCGAGCTCGCGACGATGACCGACCGGTGGCACCCGTATCGTGCGGTGGCCGCGCGGATGCTCTGGTTCGACTACCTGCAGCGACGCGGGCTGCCAACGGTATAGCGAGGCAACCTCATCGCAGCTTCGGGCGAGGGCTGCCACTCCTGTCATGGGCCGTCGGCCATTGGTCCAGCCCGAGCGGTTTGCGAAGCCTCACCCTTTGAGGTCCACTGCTGACCACACGATGCGAGGAGGCCCCCATGGCTGGAGCGGTGAGCAGGACGTTCGACACGCCTGACGAGGTTCGTGAGATCCCGAGCGGTTCGAGCGCCAACATGGCACTGGCGAGCTCCAAGGTCGCGAAGATCGCTCTGCAACCTGGATGGCGTTGGTCGGAAAGCGTCAAGCCGATCGTCGAGACGGACAGCTGCCAGATGCACCATCTCGGGTACGCGCTCGGGGGCAGCTTGCACGTCGCCCCATCCGAAGGCGACGAGATCGAGATCTCGGCAGGAGAGGCCTACGAGATCCTGCCCGGCCACGATGCCTGGGTCGTCGGCAACGAAGCGTTCGAGGGTTTGGAGTTCGACCCGCGCACCGTGGAACGGTACGCGAAGCCCGAGTAGCGTCAGCTCGCGGCGAGCCCTTCGTCTCGGACCTTCTTCGCG
>JBKPRM010000276.1:0-4462 GCA_046734555.1 Actinomycetota bacterium
CGATGGATCTCGGCGCGTCGCCGACCCAGGCGCTCCGGCGCGTCCTGCTCCCGCTGCTGCTTCCGGCGATCTTCGCCAGCGTCGCGATCGTGTTCGCCGCCACGGTCGACAACTTCGTGATCTCCCAGCAGCTGTCATCGGGCGCGTCCGACGAGACGATCCCGATGCTGATCTACAGCGCCGCTCGCCACGGGCACGAGGGTCCACAGGACGTACGCGATCGCGATCGCCCAGAGGAACCGTGCCTTGCCCCACGGGTTCGCGAGCCACGCGACGAACCGCGACCCGGCCGAGGACCGCGGCACGGCCGCCACGCCTTCCGCGCGCGCCGTCACAGCGTGGCCCCCTCCACCGCGCGCGAGGAGGTCCGCAGGTAGTAGAGCATCGGGACGATCAAGGCCAGCAGGAGCAGGAGCACGAGTGAGGCACCCTCCTGGACGAGGGAGCTCCCCATCGAGCTCACGATCAGCGACCCGATCATCGCGGTGTTGCGCGTGCTCGCGAGCAGCGCCGTCGTGTAGTAGTCGCCGAACATCGGCAGCATCACGATCACGATGCCGGCGAGGATCGCCTGCCGTGACTGCGGCAGGGTGACCCGGCGGAAGGTCGCCGCCGGACCGGCCCCGAGATCGCGGGCCGCCTCCAACGACGACGGGCTGATCCGGTCGAGGAACGCGAACAGCGGCAGGATCATGTAGGGCACGTAGCCGTACGCGAGCCCGAGGATCACCGTGAAGGGCTTGCCGTTCAGCCACTGCACCGGCTGATCGATCACGCCGAGCTTCTCGAGCACTTGGTTCACGTAGCCGTCGGGCTGCAGCAGGTTGATCCAGGCGAGCATCCGCATCATGTAGCTGATCCAGAACGGCGCGATCAGCGCGACGAGGAACACCGCCCGGAACCGGCCAGCGTGTCGTGCGATGAAGTACGCGACCGGGTACCCGATCACGAGGCACAGGCTCGTGGCGGCCGCCACGAACACCAGCGTGTGCACGAGCGCGCTCTGATAGATGGAACCCGACGTGGTGAACCCGCTCGCCACGTGCGCGAACGACGACACGTCCCACGCGAGCGGGTTGTACACCGGCTCGGGCGTGAGGAAGATCGGATCGAGACCGCCGAAGGCGATCGACAAGATCACGTAGAAGGGCACGACGAACAGGACGATCAGCCACAGCGTCGCCGGCGCCGCGAACGACGGCCAGAACCACGAGGGGAACCACACGCCGCCGCCGGTCTGCGCGGGAACGCGACCGGCGGCGCGTGCCTCAGACGCCACCGGTGACCTGCTGGTAGATCTGCTCGTAGCGCTGGTTCACGTCGGGCGGGAGCTCGAGCTCGAGGACTTCGGTCGGGTCCGCGCCGAGCGGATAGTCGTCCTCGGTGAGCAGCGAATCGCGGAGGTTCGGCGGCACGATCCCGTCCGAGACGACTTTGTCGGCGTCGAACTGCTTGACCGGCGGCTGGTAGCCCTCGTAGCTGTAGTTCTCCAGCGCGATCTCGGGGTCGTACAAGAAGTCGATCATCGCGTGCGCGAGGACGGGGTTCTTGCACCCCTTCGGGATCGCGAAGCAGTCATTGGAGATCAACCCGAGCATCGCCGAGGGCGTGCGTGGCGGCCAGACCCACGAGAACTGCTCGATCGAGAGGTCCTTCGGCAGGTAGTACTGGTAGTAGGTCAGCTGGCCCGACCACGTCTGGTGGATCACGAACTGGTCGTTGAGCTCGTTGTAGTCGACGTGGTCGAACTTCCAGTTCATCGAATCGACGCCGTCTTGCAGCATCTTGCTGACGGTATCCAGGTCACCCTGGTCGGTCGTATTGACGTCGATCCCTGCTCGCAGCTGGGCGGCGGACAGCGTGTCGCGGGCGCCGTTCAACAGGTGCACCATGCCGCTGTACTGCGTGTCCCACAGCGCGTCGTACGGGTTGTCGAGCTGCGACAGATCGTCCTTCACGAGATCGTTGCGGTAGCCGAACCCGGTCGAGAACACCGCGTACGGCACCGTGTACTGCGAGCCCTTGTCGTAGAACGGGTCCTTGACCGCGCTCCACGCGTTCTTCTCGAAGTTCGGCAGGTAGGAATGGTTGAGGGGCTGGAGGAGACCCCCGGTCGACAGCTTGCCGACGTTCTCGATCGTGATCGTGACGAGCAGGTCGAAGCTCGATCCCTGCGCCTGCATCTTCGCGATCATCTCTTCGGGGGTCTCGAACGAGGTGTACTCGACCTCGGTGTTGAACTGCTCGGCGAACCGGTTGCGGTCCTTCTTCCAGATGTAGTCGGCGTAGCCGAAGATCCTGAGCGGTCCTGCCTCGACATCGAGTCCGTCGGCGATCGGTTGGTTGTCATCGGCGATCGGCAGCGTCACCGGGCTGTCGGGACGCGCGAGCTGCAGCGAGGCCTGGCCGTCGGTGCCGCCGGCGCCTCCACCGTTGTCGCCGCAGGCCGCGAGGATCGCGGCGAGGCTCGGGACGGTGAGGCCCGCGATCCCCGCTCGCGCGAGGAACTCGCGACGCGACATCGGCGGACGGTGCTCGGGGTGCTCGCGCATGGAACTCCTCTCAGGCATGGCGTCGCTCGGTAGGTCTATACATCCCCATACGTGAAGTAAAGGTGGCCGGTCATGCGCACCGTCGACCGTGGGTCATGTCCTCGGGCCGAGCGGTCGACGGTCCACTCGGCCAGCCATGCCGTGTGCGACCCTTGAGGTGGACGACGCGAGGAGGACTCGGCCGGATGGTTCGCCCGTTGCATCCCAAGGAACGCGAGATCTACAGCCGCCGGGCGTTCCTGCGCCGGGCGGCCGCCGGGCTCGCGATGCCGACGCTCGGCGCGATCCTCGCGGCGTGTGGCTCTGAGTCCTCCTCCACCGAGGACCCGACCGCCGGCGGCAACCCGTTCGGCGTCGGCGGTGTCGCCGGCGCGCCGTACCCGCTCGCGCGTCCGAGCGCGCCGGTCACATGGAACGTCGACGAGAGCCGCCTCGTCCCGAGCGACGCCAAGCCCGAGAAGGGCGCCACGCTTCGGATCCTGCGATGGCCGGATTACCTGGCACCATCGGTGATCAAGTCGTTCGAGCAGCGCTACGGCTGCACCGTCGAAGAGACCGAGTTCGTCGACATGGATCACGGGCTCGCGCACATCAACTCCGGCACCGGCGACTACGACTTGCTGGTCGGCATGAACGTGTGGGCGCTCGGGCGCTCGATCGCGGCCAACCTGGTGAGGCCGATCAACCTCGACCTGGTGCCGACCCTGTCGGCCAACTGCTGGAACACCTTCCAGAGCCCCTTCTACGACGTCGGGTCGCGCTACACGGTGCCGTACTCGGTCTGGAGCACGGGGATCTTCTGGCGCAACGACAAGATCTCGACCGACATCGCCGGCATGGCGAACCCCTACGACGTCTTCTGGACCGACGCGCCGGTGAACAAGACGCACCTGCTCGCCAACGCACAGGACGTGTTGTCGATGGCGATGTTCCGCGAGGGGATCGTCGAGGTGAACGACGTCGACGAGGCGACCGTCGGCGAGGCGAAGGATGCGATCGCGGACGTGGTGCATGCGACGAACGCCTCGTTCGACCAGGACGACTCCGTCGATGTGCCGAAGGGCAAGGCATGGTTGCACCAGTCGTGGTCGGGCAGCGTCGCCAACGCGTTCGTGTTCCTGCCAGGGGGCGACCCGGCGTCCGATCTGTCGTACGTGTGGCCGGTCGAGGCCGGCGTGCCGGGCGGCGTGGACAACGACCTGCTCGTCGTGCTCAACAGCGGGAAGGCGCCCGTGCTCGCGCACCTGTTGCTGAACCACATCCTGGACGTCGACAACGCGATGACGAACTTCTCGACCTGGACGGGCTTTCAGATGCCCCAGAAGACGATGACGCGCGACGTCCTGATCGAGGCGGGTCTCGCCCCCGAGCACCTCGCGAACGTCTTCCTCGAAGAGGCCGACATGGATCGCGGCTCCCGCGAGTTGGAGCTGTCCGGGGCGATGAACGCGGTCTGGCAGGCCGCCTACGCCGAGGTGCGCGCGAAGGTCTAGCGCGCGAGCGCCAAGCGGAAGATCCCGACGCCGTCGCTGAAATACAGCGTGCCGTCCGGCCCGGGCTCGATCGACAGGACGAGGTTGCCGTGGTTGAACGGTGTCGAGTCGTTCACCGCGGTCCGGCCGTCGGGGCTCAGCCCGACCTCGTGGATGTCGCCCGTGTTGAAGGCCCCGAAGAACAGGTCGCCTTCACGTGAAGATCCGAGGCCGCAGTGATCGCAGAACGCGATCCCGGTGGGGCCGATCGTCGTCGCGTACCACAACTGCGGCGGCACCGGATCCGGACCGTCCTGGTTCGTGTCGCCGGGCGCCTCGCCCGAGCACGTCTCCGACGGTCCCCAACCGTAATTGCGCCCCGGCTCGATCCGGTTGAGCTCGTCGTTGCACTCCGGTCCGTTCTCGGTCTCCCACAGG
>JBKPRM010000277.1:0-4759 GCA_046734555.1 Actinomycetota bacterium
CCCCCGCGACCCAGGCACTCGCCGAGATCCGCGGCCAGGAGATCGACCTGACGCCGGTGATCGCCGCGACGATCGTGCTGTTCCTGCTCGCCGTGGTTCGCATGGGCGGGCTCGTTCGCCAACAGGGGCAGTCGGCCCTGCGCGAACGGGCGCTGCGCGAAGCCGGCTCGGCGCTCGTGACCGCGACCAGTCGCGAGCAGATCTTCGAGTCGACGATCGAGGCGGCTCGGACCGCGGCCGGCGACCGGTCGGTCCTGCGCGTGCTGTCGGTCGACGGGAACAGGCTCGAGGTGGTCGTCTCCGAGGGCGGTCCCGACGTGCTCGGCGCAACGATCGCATTGTCCGAGTTCGAGACATGGAAGCGGAACCGCCTCGTCGCCGGCGACTCGTACCACGTGCCGGCGGCGCAGGCGCACCACAGCCTCGAGCTCGGGTTGCCCGCCGACGACGCGAGCGTGCTGGTGGCGCCGATGCTCGTCCGTGACGAGCTGCACGCCCTGATCGTCGCGGCGGTGCCGGGTGAGGTCAGCCCCGCGATCACGCGAACGGTCGAGGCGCTGGCCTCGCAGGCATCGCTCGCCCTCGAGAGCGCGCTGCTGACCGAGGAGCTGCTGCTGAAGCAGAGCGAGGCGCGGTTCGCGTCGCTCGTGCGCAACGCGAGCGACGTCGTCACCGTCGTCGAGATCGACTCGACGATCACGTACGCGAGCCCGTCGTCGATGCGGACGCTCGGGTACCCGAGCGCAGAGCTCGAAGGCACCCGCTACATCGATCTGGTGCATGACGAGGACACGACACGCGCGATCTCCTTCCTGACGGCCGGTTCGGAGAGCGAGGACTCGGTCGGCTCCCTCGAGTTCCGGATCCGCCGTTCCGACGGCAGCTACATCTATGCCGAGGCCCTGCGAACGAACCTGATCAACGACCCGAACGTCCGCGGGATCGTGCTCACGACGCGTGACGTGAGCGAGCGGCGCGAGTTCGAGGAGCAGCTCTCGCACCAGGCGTTCCACGACTCGCTGACGGGTCTCGCCAACCGCGTGCTCTTCCGCGACCGTGTCACGCACGCCATCGAGCGTCAGGAGCGCGACCAGCGCCCGGTGTCGGTCCTGTTCATGGACCTCGACGACTTCAAGACGATCAACGATTCACTCGGCCATGCGGCCGGCGACGTGCTGTTGGCCGAGGTCGGGGAGCGGATCCGCCAGATCCTGCGTGCCCCGGACACCGCGGCTCGACTCGGCGGGGACGAGTTCGCGGTGCTCCTGGAGGACAGCGGTGACGGGATCGGCGCCGCCGACGTGGCCGAACGGCTGATCCAGTCGCTCGACGCGCCGTTCCACCTCGAGAACAAAGAGGTCTTCGTCCGCGCCAGCATCGGTATCGCCGTCGCCGAGCCGGGCGACCACGAGGTCGACGACGTCGAGGCGCTGATGCGCAACGCCGACGTCGCGATGTACATGGCGAAGGAGCGCGGCAAGAACCGCTACCAGATGTTCGAGCCGGAGATGCACGAGACCGCGCTGAAGCGCCTCGAGCTGAAGGCCGACCTGCAGCGCGCCCTCGAGCACGAAGAGTTCATCCTGATGTATCAGCCGGTGATCGAGCTCGACACGGGCAGGATCTCCGGCATGGAGGCGTTGATCCGCTGGATCCACCCCGATCGCGGGCTGGTTCCGCCGCTGGACTTCATCCCGCTCGCCGAGGAAACCGGTCTGATCGTTCCGATCGGGCGGTGGGTGCTGCGGGAAGCGTGCACGTACGCGGCGGGGCTGCACGACCGCTTCCCGACCTCGCCTCCCCTGCACATGGCGGTCAACCTGTCGGCGAAGCAGCTTGCCCGCGCCGACGTGCTCGACGACATCCGCGGCATCCTGTCCGAGACCGGCCTTGACCCGAGCTCATTGATCCTCGAGATCACCGAGTCCGTGATGATGGCCGACATGGACCTGTCGATCGCGCGGCTCACCGAGCTGAAGGGCCTCGGCGTGCAGATCGCGATCGACGACTTCGGCACGGGCTACTCGTCTCTGAACTACGTCCGGCGCTTCCCGGTCGACATCCTGAAGGTCGACAAGTCCTTCATCGACGGCGTTTCGGAAGAGGGCGAGTCCTCGGCGCTGACTGCCGCCGTGATCGAGCTCGCCGGCATCCTGAACCTGAAGCCGGTGGCCGAGGGGATCGAGCGGGTTGACCAGCTCGAGCGCCTGCTCGAGCTGCACTGCGCGCTCGGCCAGGGCTACTACTTCGCGAAGCCGTTGGAGACCACGAACCTCGAGCAGATGCTCGGCGAGCGGATCGCCATGGAGGCCGAGGCCGGTCTCCGCCCCAACGTCTGACGCTCCTAGGCGGCGCCGCCGTGCCGGTAGAACGCTTCCGGTTCCGGCTCGAGCGGTGTGTTCCCCAAGATCAGGTCGGCGGCCTTCTCGGCGGTCATCATCACGGGGGCGTAGATGTTGCCGTTCGTGACGTAGGGGAACACGCTGGCATCGACCACGCGCAGGCCCTCGACGCTGTGGACGCCCATCGTGAGCGGGTTCACCACCGACATCTCGTCGACGCCCATCTTGGCGGTGCACGAGGGGTGCAACGCCGTCTCGGCGTCGCGGGCGACCCACTCGAGGATCTCCGCGTCGGTCGCGACGGTTGGCCCCGGTGAGATCTCGCCGCCGTTGAACGGCGCCATCGCGGGCTGGTTCAAGATCGTGCGCGCGACGTAGATGCCCTCGACCCACTCGCGGCGGTCCTGCTCGGTCGACAGGTAGTTGAACCGCAGTGCCGGGTGTTCACGCGGGTCGTCGCTCTTCAGCTGGATCGTGCCGCGCGCGTCGGAATACATCGGGCCGATGTGCACCTGGTAGCCGTGCTCGCTCGCCGGCGCCGACCCGTCGTAGCGGATCGCGATCGGCAAGAAGTGGAACATCAGGTTGGGGTACGCGACGTCGTCGTTGCTGCGGACGAACCCGCCGGCCTCGAAATGGTTCGTCGCCCCTGGGCCCTTCTTGAAGAAGAGCCACTCGGCGCCGACGAACGGGCGTCGCCACATCTTGAGATAGGGAGCGACCGACACCGGCTGGGTGCAGACGTACTGCACATAGGTCTCGAGGTGGTCCTGCAGGTTCTCGCCGACGCCGGGCAGGTCGGCGACGACGTCGATCCCCTGTTCCTTCAGGTGGGCGGCCGGGCCGATGCCGGACAGCAGCAGCGTCTGGGGCGAATTGATCGCGCCGCCGCACAGCACGACCTCGCCGGCGCGGACCCGCCTCGGGGCGCCCGGGCCCTGCCGGTACTCGACCCCCACCGCGCGGTTCCCCTCGAACAAGATCCGCGTCACGAACGCCCGCGTCCGGATGTCGAGGTTCCGGCGGTGCTTCACCGGGTGGAGGTACGCGCGTGAGGCGGACAGTCGCCTGCCGTCGTGGATGTTGCGGTCGAACGGCGCGAAGCCTTCCTGTCGGTACCCGTTCACGTCGTCGGTCAGCGGGTAGCCGGCCTGTTGTATGGCCTCGAAGAACGCGCCGAAAAGCGGATTGGTCGCCGGTCCGCGCTCGAGCACCAGCGGGCCGGAGTGCCCCCGGAACGGGTCCTGGATGTCGGCGGCGAGGCACGTCTCCATCCGCTTGAAGTACGGCAGGACGTGCGCGTAGTCCCACGTCTCCATGCCGGCATCGCCGGCCCAGCGCTCGTAGTCCAATGGGTTCCCGCGTTGGAAGATCATGCCGTTGATGCTCGAGGAGCCGCCGAGGACCTTCCCACGGGCGTGATAGATCCGGCGTCCGTTCATGTGCGGCTCCGGTTCGGACTCGTACTTCCAGTCGTAGAAGCGGTTGCCGATCGGGAAGGGGAGCGCCGCGGGCATATGGATGAATACGTCCCAGGGGTAGTCGGGGCGGCCGGCCTCGAGCACCAAGACGCGGTTGCCTCGGTCCGTCGAGAGCCGGTTCCCCAGGCAGCTCCCCGCCGACCCGCCGCCGACGATCACGAAATCGAAGGTCTCGGTCATCGCTCCTCCCCGTCCGCGGCGCTGCTGGCCCGAGCATGCCACGACCGAGGCGCGCCCTGCGCGCCGGGTGTTGACGAGGCAGCAACCGCCGTGTTGCGCTCCGTGCGGCGGTGGCACACCATCGGCCGGTCGGCTCGAGGTGAGGGGGTCACGTGAGCGACGAGACGCAGCCCACGGTGTCGTGCCGCAACGTCTGGAAGATCTACGGACCCAACGCCGACAAGATCGTGGGGACCCCCGCGGCCGACCTGCCCCGCGCCGACCTGCTCGCGCAGACGGGCTGCGTCGCGGCCGTGCGCGACGTGTCGTTCGACGTCGAACCCGGCGAGGTGTTCGTCGTCATGGGTCTGTCAGGCTCGGGCAAGTCGACGCTCGTACGCATGCTGAACCGGATCCACGACCCGACGGCCGGCCAGGTGCTCGTCGACGGCGAGGATCTGATGCAGCTCGACGAGGACCGGTTGCGTGCGGTGCGACGCACGAAGATCTCGATGGTCTTCCAACACTTCGGCCTGCTCCCGCACCGCCGGATCGTCGACAACGTGGCGTTCGGGCTCGAGATCCGCGGCGTCGAGAAGGAGGAGCGCGAGGCCAAGGCGAACGGGGTGCTCGAGACCGTCGGGCTCGGTGGCTGGGGCAATTCGTATCCCGACGAGCTCTCTGGGGGCATGCAGCAGCGCGTCGGGCTCGCTCGGGCGCTGTGCACCGATCCGGACATCATGTTGTTCGACGAGCCCTTCAGCGCGCTCGATCCGC
>JBKPRM010000278.1:0-6333 GCA_046734555.1 Actinomycetota bacterium
GGCATGCGCTGCAGGATAGCCCACGTCTCAACGCCGGCCCGCGCTACTCGTAGCTGATCGCGTCGAGGACCTTGAGTCGAGCGGCGCGCCGCGCGGGAAGGATCGCCGCGAGGATGCCGATCAGGGCCGCGATGATCATGAACACCACGAGCTGGCCCGCCGGAACCGAGAGCTCGGTGATCCCGAGATCCGACAACGACCGTTGCAACGCCCAACCGAACACGACGCCGATCACGATCCCGAGGAAGGCACCGAGGATCGCCACGATGACCGCCTCGATGCGGATCATCCGTTTGACCTGAACCCGGGACATGCCGACCGCTCTGAGCAGGCCGAGCTCTCGCACCCGCTCGAACACGGACAGCCACAGGGTCGCGAGGATGCCGAACCCCGAGATGAACACGGACAGGAACAACAGCAGCGTCACGAAGGCCAAGATGCCGTTCAACGAGTCGAGGAACTTCTGCTTCGACGCCGCCTGATCGTCAGCGGTGACGTTCGGGTAATGCTCCTGTAGGAAGGCATCGAGCTTCGCCTTCGCGTCGGAGACCGAGACGCCGTCGGCGACGTTCAGATACACGTTGGTATCGAGCTTCTGCTCGACGTTCGCGTCATACGTCGACAGCGAGATCGCATAGTCACCGAGGAACGCGTTGTTGTCGAAGATGCCGACGACGCGCAGCTGCTTGGTTCCGGTCGCGGCGAACGTGACGGGGAAGTCGTTCCCGACCGTGAGCCCGTTGCCTTCCGCCTCGGTCCGCGAGACGACGAGGGTGTCGGGTTGCGCCAGATCGGCGATCGAACCACTCAGCATCGTCACGTCGGCGACATCCTCGAACGTCGCCGGGTCGATCCCGCTCACGAACGAGTCGGTGTCGGAGGGACCGACATGCACCTCTTGGCCACGCACCGCCGAGACGGTCGAGAACGTGGGGTCGTTCCGCAACTCCTCCGCGATGTGTGAGGAGAACGGGTTGAACTGATTCGACGACAGGGTGAGGTCGGCACGAAGCACCTCGTCCAATGCCTTCGTCGCCGACGCCTTCAGCGACGCCGCGAAGACCGCGACGAACGTCACGAGGCCGAGCCCGATCATGAGGGCGGACGCGGTCGATGCCGTCCGGCGTGGGTTCCGTTTCGCGTTCTCATCACCGAGTCGACCCGGCGCGGACCTGCGGAAGGGGCGCCCGATGAACGAGGCGAGGCCCCGGGCGAACAGCGGCGACAGCGTGGCCACACCGAGGAACGTGAGGGCGGCCCCCACGCCGACGAGCGCGCCACCGTTGGAGGCACCACCGAACAAGGCTGCCCCGATCGCGGCCAGCCCCAGGATCAACACGATGGTCCCGACGATGATCCGGCGCCTGATCGATGCGCTCGGCGCGGTGCTTTCCCGCAGTGCCTCGACCGGCGCCACGCGTGATGCGCGGCGAGCCGGGGTCCACGCGGCAGCCACGGTGACGCCGGTCCCGACCGCCAGCGACACGAGCACGGTTCTGAGCTGGATCACGAGCGCCGTCGGCGGCAGCTTCAACCCGAACGCGGACAAGAGGGCCTTCATCGCGAGCGCGAGCAGCGCGCCGAGGCCGATCCCGATGATCGAGCCGAGCACGCCGACGGCGATCGACTCCGCGATGACGGCGACGCGGATCTGCCGACGACTGGCCCCGAGCGCCCGGAACAACGCGAGCTCGCGGGTTCGCTGCGACACCACGATGTTGAAGATGTTGAAGATGATGAACGCTCCGACGAACAGCGCCACGAACCCGAAGATCACGAAGAAGGTCCGCACGAAACCGAGCCCCTCGTTCACCTGGTCCTGCTGCTCCTGCGCAGCCGACGTGCCCGTGATCGCCTCGTACCCCGACGGGAGCACCGAGGCGATGCGCGGGGCGAGCTGGTTCGCGGTCACGCCCTCGGCCGCGCGCACGTAGATGGCGTCGAACTCGCCCTCGCGGTCGAAGATCTTCTGCGCGGTCGGCAGATCGAACAGCGCAAGGGTGGCGCCGAGCAGGCTCTGCGCCTCACCGAAACGCGCGACCCCCGAGATCTGATACTCGCCCGTCGTGGTGGAGGTGGCGACCTTGACGCGCTGTCCGACCGACAGGCCATGGTCCGTCGCCGTCCCGGCGTCGATCACGACCTGACCCGGCCCGGGCGGTGAGCCTCCCGGGTCGATCTGAAGGGTCGTCACGTCGGCGTCCCAGGAGCCACCGATCGTCGGCGCCCCGCCGTTCTGGATGACCTTGTTGGTGGCGGGGTCGACGATCCATGCGGTACTTCCGATCGCGCCGTCCGCTGCCCCGACGCCATCGACCGTCTCGACCTTCGAGAGGATCGCCTCGGGGATCGGCTTGCGGTCGCTCCCCCCGCCGCTGTTGCTCCCCGCTCCCGGGTCGAACGCGGTCGTCGCCTGCACCACGACGTCGGTGCCGTTGAAGACGTCGCCGAACAGGTCGTCGAAGCTCTTGATCGCGGTGTCGGTCAGGATGAAGGACCCGGCTGTGAGCCCGACGCCGAGCACGACGGCGAGCGCGGTGAGGATCAGCCGGAGCTTCCTCGCGAACAGACTCTTGATCGTCGCTCGGAGCACTCAGCCCTCCAGCGATTTGATCTCGTCGAGGATGGCGTCGGCCGTCGGCGACCGCATCTCCTGGACGATGTTGCCGTCGGCGAGGAATACCACGCGCTGGGCGTGCGCCGCCGCGTGCGCGTCGTGCGTCACCATGACGATCGTCTGTGCGTGATCACGCACCGCCGCACCGAGGAAGTCCAAGAGTTCGGCGCCGCTCTTCGAATCGAGGTTCCCGGTCGGCTCGTCGGCGAAGATGATCTCCGGCTTCGACACGAGGGCCCGCGCGCCGGCGACGCGCTGTTGCTGGCCGCCGGACAGCTCGGTCGGACGGTGTCGCAACCGGTCACGCAGCCCGACGGTGTCGATGACCTGGTCGAACCAGCTGCGATCGACGTCACGACCGGCGATGTCCATCGGCAGCGTGATGTTCTCCTCGGCCGTGAGCGTCGGGATCAGGTTGTAGGCCTGGAACACGAACCCGATCCGGTCCCGGCGGAGCTGCGTCAACTGCTTGTCGTTCAGGGTGGTGAGATCCACGTCTCCGATGAACACGCGTCCCTCGGTCGGTGTATCCAGACCCGCGAGCACGTGCAGCAGCGTCGATTTCCCCGACCCGGAGGGACCCATGATGGCGGTCCACTCACCGGCCGCCAGGTCGAGTGAGATCCCGCGCAGCGCTTCCACCGCGGCGTCGCCGATGCCGTAGACCTTGCGGACGCTGACGGCGCGCGCGGCCGGTTGCGTGATGGTCGTTGCCAAACCGATCTCCTTCGTGAGAACGAACGGCGAGCCCACTGCCGGTCGAGTCCCCCGATGCTACCGGCCCGGACCGACCCCTCGGCGCCGCCGTGGCCGCCGGTCGACAGCGTTCACCGTGCGTTCAAGCGCGCGGCTCGAGGGTCCGATGTCGAACAGGACAGCGTCCGAGAGGTACATCGATGGAAGAGCTCCCAACCCCCCCGCGCGCAGCCCCGATGCCACCGCCACCGCCGGCTCCCTTCGCGAGCGCTCCTGTCCCCGCGGTCGATCGCACGCCCCTGCGTGAGCTCGCACGGCGCCAACGGATGGCGATCATCGCGGGGGTCCTGAACGCCGTCGGCGGCGTGTTGATGGCCACCGACACGAACGCGGAAGGCCTTGCCGCGTTGTTCGTGCTGATCGTCGCCGGCTTCGTCATCTTCGCCGCGTTCCGGCTCGGACAGCAGCTATACGGCACCGGCATCGCCGTACTGTCCGGGATCGCGATGCTCATCCCGTTGGTATGGATCGGCGTGCTGGTCGTGCTCAGCTCGAAGGCGTCCCGGCAGCTGCGCGCCGCCGGCATCAAGGTCGGACTCCTCGGCGCTGATCCAGCCTCTATCTAGCCCGACGAAGCATCACAGCGGTTTGCGGGCCACGATCCATAGCGGCTCGCTGCGCCCCCACCACTCCACCGTTGGGAACCGGAGCTCGGCCATCTCGATCTCGAAACCGGTCGCGCGCAGCGTTTCCTCATAGGCGCCCGGAACGATCCCCGCGAAGAACATCGGCACGTCGAGCCATCCTTCGACGCGGTCCTCCGCTTCCACGGTCGGCAACGCGGCGAGCATCAGGGACCCGCCGGGCCGCAGGCAGTCGAAGGCAGCTCGGAAGGCTCGCTCGACCTCATCCTCGGGCACGTGGTTGAACGCGTAGAACGCGACCACGCCATCGAACGAACCTGATCGGAACACGATCTTCGTCAGGTCGGCGACGACGAATGCGCCATGCGGTGCGCGTCCCCGAGCGATCGTGAGCTGTACAGGCGAGAGGTCGATGCCGACGTAGTGCCGGCCGGACGACAGCTCGGCAGCGTCAGTTCCCGGCCCGCAGCCGAGCTCGAGGACAGTGGAACCGGCGGGGAGACTCGAGAGCACCTCACCGAGGAACCATCTCCGTCCCTCGTTGGGCAACGCGTCGTTCCACGTCGCGAAGCCATCGCCCATCCGGTCGTATCCATCGGCGATGATGCGCTTGACGTCCACGGTGCGATCTCCACGGTCTCGTGCGGCTCCGATGCTACGTCGCAGGCGACGTCGAGGAAGGCGAACCGAGGCGATCTACATCTGACTCGATCCTTTGGAGTGAGTGCCTACGGCAGAAGTTACATAGCGTGCTTCGAGGCCCAGTCGAGGGCTTGATCCGCGACGGCCTCCCAGCCCGGTGCGGCCGGCAACAGGTGAGGCCCATCGAACTCCACGATCTCGGTGAGCGACTTCGACTTGTAGTGCTTCACGTTCGAACGGCCCACCTTGGGCGGGAAGAGGTGGTCCTGCTTCCCGACGATGAACAGCAACGGCGGCCTGGCGTCGTTGTGGTAGTCGACGTAGGTGTCGTCCTTCCCGGGATGGATGTTCGCGAGCGCGCTTCCCCAGAAGACCTTGCCGGACGCCGGGACGTGGTAGCGCTCGTAGAGGGCGAGTGAAGCATCGTCGTCGAGCGTGTTCGCGAACACGTAATGCCACTGCTCCGGAGTGAAGCCGACCGCGCGGTGGCGGTTCGCGGGGTTCTTCAAGATGGGGAACCCGGATCTGATCTCCGAGATCGGCGTCACCTTGACGCCCTCCGTGGGCGCGGAGTTGATCACGACCCCGGCCGCGCCGAATCCGTGGTCGAGCAAGATCTGCGTGAAGACGCCGCCGGCGGAATGGCCCATGATGATCGGCGGGCGGTCGAGCTTGCCGATCATGTTCTCCAGCATGTCGATGATCTCGGGCACTTCGAGGTCCTCGATCGGCGTCGGATCGGCGCGCAGCGCTTCGACCTCGACCTCGAAGCCCGGATACGCCGGCGTCAGGACCGTGTAGCCCTTGGCTTCGTAGCGCTTCTTCCAGTTCTCCCAACTGCGAGGCGTGACCCAGAAACCGTGGATCAACACGATCGTGTTGGGACGTGTGCCCGTCGAAGTCGCCATCTGTATCCCCTCGCTCGGCGTTGCGCCGTTTCGCGCGTTCATCGTTCCATTTGGTCGCCGGTCGCCACGCCGGTCGTCTGAGGCGTGGCCGCTCCAGGTTCCGTCTTGTCCTCGTACGTGTAGATCAAGATCCCGTCTTCCACATGGGTCGGTAGCATGATCAGCCTCGCGTCGGGCCTGACGGGCCCTGAGAGAGCCTTGCCCGTGCGTGCATCGAACTCCGACCCGTGCCACTGGCACGTGAAGCGGTCACCCTCGAGAACGAGCGGTCCACCGTGGTGCATGCAGACGTTGATGAACGCCCGCGGCTTGCCGTTCAACATCGTGACGATCACTTCCCGCCCGAGGAGGTCCGCCGAGACGGTCCCCGTTTCGGGGATGTCGCTCACCGCGATCAATGGCTCCCTCATCTACATCCCTTCCTGACCACCTGCGGGCTCGCCCCTCGGAAGAACCGTCACCGGATGGGATGCGGGCGGGTCGCGCGATCGCGCAGGCTGAAGAGGGAAGATCCGATCGCGTGTACGCGCACGAGACCCTGTTGGGCGACAGCCCATGGAACGCCCTCCCGCAGGTCCTCCATATCGATACTCCTCCGCGGGTTGTCCGGGAAGTCCACCGAATGAGGTACCTCGGTCGGCTCACATGGCGAAAGACAGATACGCCGCTGGGATAGAGCAGGTCGCCGGTCGCGATCGGCTGGACGTCCGGTGGGCGCGGCTGGGATCGAACCAGCGACCTCCCGCGTGTGAGGGACCGCCAGTCGCACCCCTCACGGTCGAGCGGTTCATGGAGAAGGACGAGATCGGCTCGACCTGCTCCCGAC
>JBKPRM010000279.1:0-4197 GCA_046734555.1 Actinomycetota bacterium
CATCGGCATCGTGGGCGCGGGCTTGATGGGGTCGGGGATCATCGAGGTCTGCGCCCGAGCGGGCCTTCGTGTCACGTATGCGGAGAGCAAGGCGGAGCTCGTCATCCTGGGCCGCGAGCGGGTCGAGCGATCGCTCGCCGGGGCGGTCGACCGCGGCAAGCTCGACCAGGCGGATGCCGACGCCGCCCTCGGCAGGATCGAGGGAACATCGGGTCTCGACGACCTCGCCGACGTCGACCTCGTGATCGAGGCGGCTACCGAGGACCCCGCCGCGAAGGGCGGCATCTTCGCCGAGCTCGGTCGGAGCACGGGGCCGGGGGTGATCCTCGCCTCGAACACGTCTTCGATCCCGATCGGCACGCTCGGGGAGGCATCGGGCAGGCCCGCATCGGTGATCGGCATGCATTTCTTCAATCCCGTGCCGGTGATGGGACTCGTCGAGCTCACTCCGTCGGCGGCGACCAGCGAGGAGACGTTCGAGGCGGCGCGGGCTTTCGCGACCGACGTGCTCGGCAAAACGTGCGTGCGCTCGTCGGACGAGGCCGGTTTCATCGTCAACCGGCTGCTGATCCCGTACCTGTTCGACGCGATCCGGCTCTTCGAGCGCGACTTCGCGACGCGCGAGGACATCGACACCGCGATCGAGCTCGGGCTCGCGCACCCGATGGGTCCACTTCGCCTGTGCGACCTGATCGGATTGGACACGGTGCTCAACATCGGCGAGGTGCTGCACCGTGCGTTCGGGGAGGAGCGATACGACGCGCCGGCTCGCCTCCGAGAACTCGTCGCCTCGGGGAAGCTCGGTCGCAAGACGGGCGAAGGCTTCTACGCCTACCGACCGGGCTTGACGCGGCCGGAGAGGCGATCGGTGACGCCGAGCACATAGCCGCACATCTTCGCCGCGTCGGTGAACGCGAGCAGCGCCGGGACGACGAGCGTGGCGATCGAACGGTCGCGCGGGGCCGACAGCCGGGCGTGCGCACGGCGGATCGGGGTGCGGGTATAGGCGACGGCGCCACCCGCCGCGATCAGCTTCGGCCACGTGCGGCGCGACGCGAGCGCCGCGAGCAGACCGCCGTAGACGGCGAACCGCAACGCGTGCCGCTCCGGGTACATGCCGCCCTGGCCGTCTCCTCGGGCGTAGCGGAGGTACTGACGCCAGATGTCGGCGAGCGATGATCGCGGGTGCCAGCGCGCGACGGCGTCGGGAGCGAGCCGCATGTCGAAACCGCGCTCCCGCCACCGATGATCGACCCACATGTCCTCGCCGATCGCGAGCCACTCCGGGTAGCCGCCGACGGCATCGATGACGTCACGTCGGAACGCGACGCTCCGGGCGCTCGGCATGAACATCGCCTCGTCCACGTCGAGGGGGGACAACGGGAACCCGAGCGACGACACGCATGCATCGAGCAGCGTGTCGGTGACCGGCTCGGTCCAGCCCATCGCGACGTCGGCGCCCGCCTCGAGCGGCTGCACGAGGGCGTCGAGCCACCCAGGGCCATAGGAACAATCCGCATCGGCGACCGCGATCACGTCGTGTGCGGCCGCCGCGAGCGCCACGTTGCGACCGCGCGCGATGTTGGCGCCGGGCTCGACGATCACGGTGATGCCGTCGACGGCGTGCAGGTGCTCGGCGGTTGCGTCCGTCGACCCGCCGTCCACGACGATCACCTCGTCGGGTGCACGGGTCTGTGACGCCACGGATGCGAGGAAGGCGTCGATCCGCTCGTCGGCGTTCAACACGGTGGCGATGAGGGAGACCTTCATGCGGGAGCTCGCTCCATGGCATCGAGGTACGCGTCGAGGGTAGCGCGCGCGGTCGCCTGCCACGAGAACGCCGCCGCCCGCACCTTCCCCTTCGTGACGAGATCGTCACGCAAGGTCCGATCGGTGAGCACGCGGCCGAGCCCGTCGGCGATCGCGGCGACGTCTTCGGGATCGACGAGCACGGCGGCATCTCCGGCCGTCTCGGCGACGGCGGGTGTGGTCGATGCCACCACGGGGATCCCGCGGGTCATCGCCTCGAGGACCGGCAGCCCGAAACCTTCGTACAGCGACGGATAGGCGACCATATCCGCTGCGCGGTAGACCGCATCGAGCTCCGCGATGGGCAGGAGCCCCGTCCTGACGACACGGCCGGCCCCCTGCCGGCGGAGCTCGGTCTCGACCTCGCCAGTTCCCCAGCCGTCGGGACCTGCGAGCACCAAGGCGTGCGGCACGTCGGGCGCGACCTGGCGGTACGCCCGGATCAGACGCACCTGGTTCTTCCGCGGTTCGATCGTCGCTGGGCATAGGACGAACGGCGCCCGGACCCCGAGTGCCTGCAAGACGCCGGCGGGATCGCTCGGGTTCGTCGGCATCGACGCGGCGAGCGGCGTGACGCGGATCCGTCCCGTGTCGATGCCGTAGCGCTCTTCCACGTCGCGCGCGGTCGCGTGCGACGGCACGATGACGAGGTCGGCACGACGGGCTGCCGCTCGGACGCCGGCGCGGTACAGGAAGCGCCACGCGGTCGTGAAGGCGCGCGGGAACACGTCGAAGGCGAGGTCGTGCACGGTCGCGACGAGCGCCTGTCCGCCTCGCGCCGGCGGAACGGCGGCGTGGTTCGTGGCGTGGACGACGTCGCACATCGCCAGGGAGGGCGGCAGGCTCGGTCGCGCCAGCAGATCCCAGCGCGGATAGAGGCTGCGGATGGAGCCGGGCACGAGCACGTCGGCGAGGCGATCGTCACCGGCGCCGACCTGGAAGCTCGTGACGTCGGGAGATCCCTCGAGCATCGCGAGCGCCGACCGTAACTCCCGGACGTAGGTCCCGATGCCGCCCGGGGCCGAGAACCAGAGCTGGTCCGTGTGCAACGCGACCCTCACGGCCCCCACGCCTCCACGCACTCGCATCCCGATGGTCCGACCGTCGCGGCGTGGTCGGTTCCGGCCGGGAGGTCGAGCCGATCGCCGGCCGACAGCGGGACATCGCCCCCGTCCGTGTGGAACACGATCGATCCCGCCAGGCAGAACAGCACCTTCGCGCGGTCGTGCGCGTGCCGGCCGTACCCGGTTCCTGGGCCGTACCCCCACGGCCTCGGTGCGGAGCACCCGTCGGCGGCGAACGCGGCGAGCGCGTCGGCACGCGTGGCGCTCCCCGGCGTCACGCGCACGCTCACGGTCAACGAACGTCGCCGCGACCCTGCACGGGTGGGACGCCCTTGCGTGCGAACTCCACCCATTGGCCGTGCCACGGCTCGCGCGCGAACCGACGCACCTGCAAGGCACCGAACCCGGTCGCCTCGATCCGCCCCTGCAGCACCCACGGCGCCGGCTTCGGGTTCTCCGCCACGAAGTAGCGCTCCAGCGCCATCAGGACGGCTCGTTCCTGCTCGGGGGAAAGATCCTCGGGGATGTCGATCTTGCGGCCGTCGTCGGTCTCGAACACGAGCGCCTCCTACAGGGGGATGTTCCCGTGCTTGCGGGCCGGGATCGCCTCACGCTTGGTCGAGAGCATCCGCAGCGCCTTGATCAGGCGCGGTCGCGTCTCGGCCGGCTCGATCACGTCGTCGATGAAGCCGCGTTCGGCTGCCGCGTACGGCGTCGAGAACTTGTCGCGGTACTCGGTGATGAGCTCGGCCTTGCGCGTCGCGGGATCGTCGGCCTGGTCGATCTCCTTCTTGAAGACGATGTTGACGGCGCCCTCGGCACCCATCACGGCGATCTCGGCCGTTGGCCATGCGAACGAGACGTCGGCGCGCAGGTGCTTGGAGTTCATGACGAGGTACGCGCCGCCGTAGGCCTTGCGCGTGATCACGGTCATGCGCGGAACCGTCGACTCCGCGAAGGCGTAGAGCAGCTTCGCGCCGTGCCGGATGATCCCGTTGTACTCCTGGGTCGTTCCCGGGAGGAAGCCTGGCACGTCGACGAACGTGAGGATCGGGATGTTGAACGCGTCGCAGAACCGGACGAACCGGCTCGCCTTCTCGCTCGCGTCGATGTCGAGCGTGCCGGCGAGCACCTTCGGCTGGTTCGCGATCACCCCGACGCTGCGGCCGTCGAGCCGCGCGAACCCGGTCACGATGTTCATGGCCCAGAGCGGGAAGACCTCGAGGAACTCCCCGTCGTCCACCACGTGACGGATCAGCTCGTGCATGTCGTAGGGCTCCTTGACCCGGTCGGGCACGAGGTGGGTGAGCGGCTCGGCCAGCCG
>JBKPRM010000280.1:0-4078 GCA_046734555.1 Actinomycetota bacterium
TGGTCTGGTGGCTCGGATTTGTGTATAAGAGACTGGTGTGTGCTCTGCTACATGTGCGTCGTGGCTTGCGGCACCGACGCCCAGCACACCTTCGCGATCGCGATCGCCGGGCGGGGATTCGACGCGCGCGTCTCGACCGAATACGCGGTCCCGCTCGACGCGAGCGCGTGCGTCTACTGCGGCAACTGCATCGGCGTGTGTCCGACCGGCGCGCTGATGTTCAAGAGCGAGCACGACATGCGCGAGGCGGGCACCTGGAACGAGTCGACGCAGGTGGTCACGGACACGATCTGCCCCTACTGCGGTGTCGGGTGCGAGCTGGAGGTCCACGTCCAGGACAATTCGATCGTCAAGGTGCTGTCGCCGGCGGACAACTCCGTGACGAACGGACACCTGTGCATCAAGGGCCGGTTCGGGTTCCAGTTCGTGCAGCGGCGCAAGCGGCGTGACGATGCCGCCGCACGTTAGCGGCATCGTTCTCGCCGGTGGTCGCTCGAGCCGTTTCGGTTCGGACAAGCTGATGGCGACTTCTGCGGGCCGGCCGCTGCTCCTCCGCCCGGTCGAGGCCTTGCTGCAGGTGTGCGACGACGTGATCGTGGTGCGTCGTCCCGGTGCGGGACGCGACGATCTCCCGCCGGGCGTGCGCGTCGCGAACGATCCGACCGAGGGCGAAGGCCCACTCGCGGGTCTCCACACCGGCCTCATGGCTGCCGTTCGCTCGGACGTTGCGGTGGTCGCGGGCGGCGACATGCCGCTGCTCCAGCCACCGGTGCTGCGCGAGATGCTCGCCGTCCTTGACGACGCGGGGGTGGACGCCGTCTTGCTGGCCGACGGGGATCGACCGAGACCGTTGCCCGCCGTGACCAGGACCTGGCCGGCCGCCGACATGACCCACGCGCTCCTGCACGGCGGGCGTCGCCGGCTGCGTGACCTGTTCGACTCGATGCGCACCGCCGTGATCGACGAGGCGACGTGGACGGCGATCGACCCCGACCGGCGCACGCTGGTCGACGTCGACGAGCCCGCCGACATGCCCGAGTAGGCTCCCGCTCCATGACCCATGTCTCACCGATGCACGTCGGTCGTATCGAGATCCGCACGATCTGCGAGGGTTTCGCCCCGCTCCCGCTCGCCGACGAGCTTCCGTCCGACGAGGTCGATTGGGCCGCCCAGCGCACGATGTATCCCTGGGCGTTCCACGGGTTCGCCTCGTGGCCATGGCACGTGCACGCGTTCGTGATCGAGACGCCGTCTGCGCTCGTCGTCGTCGATACCGGCGTGGGACCGTTCGGGCCGTACAAGCCGTGGGAGCACTGGAACGCCGATGCCTGGGCGAAGGAGGACCTCGGCGAGGTCACACACGTCGCGCTCACCCATCTGCACGCGGACCACGCCGGCGGGATCGAAGCTGCCGAGCTCGAGCCGCGGTTCCCGAACGCGGACTATCACTTGCATCCCGCCGACCTCCGGTACTTCGAGAGCGCTCACGAGGACGCCTACGTCGCGATCAGGCCGGCGGAACGATTGGAATCGCTCGGCGTCTTGCGCATCGTCGACATGAACCACGACGTCGCACCGGGGGTTCGCGTGCTGCATGCGCCGGGCCATACGCCTGGCCATCGATGCGTGCTCGTCCGCGACGGCGACGAGGGGCTCCTGCTGACCGGTGACCTGCTCCACCTCCCGGTGCAGGTGGCGCAGCGCGAGTCGTTCAGCTCCCACGACGAGGACCCGCTGCTCGGCGTCGCCTCACGGCGACGCATGTTGTGGCGGGCGGAGCAGGGTGGCTATCACGTCGGGGTGAGCCATCTCGCGGAGCCGTTCGGCCGCATCGAGGACGGCCGGTGGCTCGGACCCGATTGACGCTCGCAGGCTGCGCCGCGATCCTCCTCGTTGTCGGCGCATGCCGAAGCGGGACGACATCGCGGGGCCCGCCGAAGACCATCTCGACCGAGCCGGGGGCCGTGGTACTCATCGCCGCGGGCGACATCGCGTGTGCACCCAACGCCGCGACGACGCCGGTGACGTGCCACCAGGCCTCGACAGGCGCGATGCTCGAGCGATCCGGGCTCGCCGCGCAAGCTGACGGCGCCGTTCTCCTCGGCGACACCCAGTACGAGAGCGGCCGAACGGCCGACTTCAGCTCGTTCCGCGACTCGTGGGGCGCGGCCCTCGATTCCGCGAGGATCCCGGTCCTGCCGACGCCGGGCAACCATGAGTGGTACGACCCGGATCCGGCGCCGAGCGGCTGCCGGCTCGTGGACGGTACCCACAACGCGTGCGGCTACGAGACGTACTTCGGCGCACGGGCGTTCGCCGGTGACGTGAGCGACCGCCTCGGGAACCGCGGTGTCACGCTTGCCGCCGGCCAGCCGCATCCGCTGCTCGTGTTGCTCGTCGATGCGGGCCGGTGTGAGCACGCCCCCTCCTGGTGCGCGCCGTCCTCGCCGGCCGCGAGGTTCGTGCGCCGGACGCTCGCGGATCGGGCGATCAACCCTCCCGAGGCATGCGTCGTCGTCGGTTGGCATCAAGCTCGGTGGTCCGATCACGGACACGGCGACCTCGGCATGATCGACGGCTTGTGGCGGGCGCTGTTCTCGCCGGCCGCGGCGCAGCGAGCCGACCTGGTGTTGAACGGTCACGACCACCTGTACGAGCGGATGCCGGCGCTCGGGAGGGAAGGGCAGCCGAACCCCGACGGCATCCCGGAGGTCATCGTCGGAACAGGGGGACGCGAGGTGGCCGGGATCCCTTACGCCGGGCCCGGCCTCGATCGCGCCGCGTTCGTCGATGCGGCGCACTTCGGCGCGCTCGCTCTCGAGGCGGACCCCCAGCGCGGCTCCATCGCCACCACGTTCGTCACAGAGTCGGGCGACCAGCTCGACCGCACCGCCCTCGACTGTCGCACCTGATGGCATCCCCGACGGGTAGAGTTCCGGCCGAAGAGCGGGGCCTGTGCCCCGGGCCGGGCCTTCCGCGCATCAGACGACCTCTCGAAGAAGGGACCGGCTATGGCTCGCCGTGTGCTGATCATGGGCGCCGCTGGGCGCGACTTCCATAACTTCAATACCGTCTACCGCGACGATCCGACCACCGAGGTCGTCGCGTTCACCGCGACGCAGATCCCGTTCATCAACGATCGCCGATACCCCGCCTCGCTGGCGGGGGCGCAGTACCCGGACGGGATCCAGATCTACGACGAGTCGGAGCTCGTCCGTCTGATCGGCGAGCTCGAGGTCGACGACGTGGTCTTCAGCTACTCAGACGTGTCGCACGAGTACGTCATGCACCAGGCGTCGACCGCGATGGCGGCGGGAGCCAACTTCGTGCTGCTCGGACCGGACTCGACCATGCTGCAGCCGACGGTGCCGACGGTCGCCGTGACCGCCGTTCGCACCGGCGTCGGGAAGTCCCAGACGACGCGGGCGGTCGCGGGCGCGCTCAAGGATGCCGGCAAGCGTGTCGTCGCGGTCCGTCATCCCATGCCGTACGGAGACCTCGCCGAGCAGGCCGTTCAGCGCTACGCGGAGCTCGCCGATCTCGACCGGTACCGCTGCACGATCGAGGAGCGTGAGGAATACGAGCCGCACATCGCGAGCGGCACGATCATCTACGCGGGCGTCGACTACGGGGCGATCCTCGAACGGGCACAGGCCGAGTGCGACGTGTTGCTGTGGGATGGTGGGAACAACGATCTGCCGTTCTATCGTCCCAACGTGTGGATCGCGCTGGTCGATCCGCTGCGGGCGGGCCACGAGCTCAGGTACCACCCCGGCGAGACGAACCTGCGCGGTGCGGATGTCGTGTTGATCAACAAGATGGACTCGGCGACCCCCGAGCAGGTCGAGCAACTCGAGCGAACGATCGAACGGACCAACCCGCGCGCCATGGTCGCGAAGGCGAACTCGCGGGTGAGCGCCGACGACCCGGAGGCGATCAAGGGCAAGCGGGTCCTCGTGGTCGAGGACGGCCCGACCCTCACACACGGCGAGATGAAGATCGGCGCGGGCGTCGTGGCCGCCCAACGGCTGGGTGCCGCCGAGATCGTCGACCCCAGGCCGTGGGCCGTGGGCACGAT
>JBKPRM010000281.1:0-4029 GCA_046734555.1 Actinomycetota bacterium
GGCTACCCGAGGGCGGAGAGGTCGACGTGGTCGGCGTGCACGCGACGAGGAGGGCGACGAGCCCGGAGGCGCCCAAGCTCAGATCGCGGCGTGTATGATGCCGTCGCACAAGTCCTCGAACGACAAGCCCGCGGCGTTCGCCGCCATCGGCAGGAGTGAGGTGTCGGTCATGCCCGGGGAGACGTTCACCTCGAGGACGGCGGGCGACCCGGTCGCATCGACGATCACGTCGACGCGCCCGACGTGACGCGTGTCGAGCGCGCGCAGCGCGTCGATCGCGGCGCTCCGAACGGATCCCCCGACCGCATCCTCGAGCCGCGCCGGCGCGAAGTAGTCGGTCGCGCCGGCCGTGTACCGAGCCGCGTAGTCGTAGACGCCTTCCTTCGGGACGATCTCGACGAGCGGCAACGGCTCCAGGGGTGTGCCGAATGCACCGGCGGCGATCTCGACGCCCGTGACCTTTCGTTCGACGATCGCCGCGCCGCTGAACGACAACGCGCTCATCACCGCGCCGGCGAGATCCTCCGCGCGCTCGACCGACGTGACGCCGAGCGCCGACCCGCTGCGCGAGGGTTTCACGATGCACGGAAGGCCCACGCGGTCGATCGCGGTCGACAACGCCGCCCCGCCGCCCAGATCGCGCAAGGCCGCGCCTTCGATCACGACCCAGTCGGGTGTCGGCACGTTCGCGCGACGCAGGACGTCCTTCGCGAGCATCTTGTCGAACGTCAGCTCGCAGTCGAACGCCCGCGTGCCGGTGTAGGGGAGCTGCAGCACGTCGAGCAGGCGCTGGACCGTGCCGTCCTCACCTTCCTTGCCGTGCAAGCCGAGCCAGCAGAGGTCGGGGGTGCGCTCGCGCAGCGCGGTGACGAGCTTTTCCTCACCGGGGTCGACCAGGAACGCATCGTGACCGAGCGCGCCGAGCGCGGCGTGGACGCGATGCCCGCCGCGCAACGACACGTCGCGCTCCGGCGTGCGCCCACCCGCGATCACGGCGATCCGCATGTTCAACCCTGCATGCTGCGGTAGAGCTCCTCTTCTTCGAAGAGCAGCGAACCGAGGAGACCGACACCTTCGCGGATCCGTTCTTCGGTCGGGTAGCAGAACGCGAGGCGCATGCGGTTCGCGCCGCGCCCATCGGGATAGAAGGCGGTGCCCGGGACGTATGCGACCCGGCGCTCGACGGCCGCCGCGAGCAGGGCCTTCGTGTCGAGCCATGCTGGCAGCGTCACCCAGACATAGAAGCCGCCGTCCGGGTGGGTCCACGTTGCCTCGGCGTGGACGTGTTCCTCGAGCGCCTCGAGCATCGCGTCGCGCCGCGAGCGGTAGGTCTGCACGAGCCCCGCGAGCGCCGCTCGCCACCTCTGCTCGTCGGAGAACCACCGTTCGGTCATCATCATCGTGAGGTTCGAGCTGCAGAGGTCGGCGGCCTCCTTCGCCAGCACGAGCCGCTGCACGACCGACGGCTCCGCGAGTGCCCACCCGACGCGCACCCCCGGCGAGAACGTTTTCGAGACCGTTCCCAGGTAGATGACGTTCTCGGGGTCGAGCGTTCGCAGGCACGGTTCCGGGGCCCCGTCGAACCGGAGCAGCCCGTAGGGGTTGTCCTCGATGATCGGGATCCCGGCCTCACGGCACAGCGCGACGAGCTGGTGACGTCGCTCGCCCGACAGCGTCACGCCGGCGGGGTTGCCGAAGTTCGGCACCGTGTACACGAACGCCGGCCGCTCGCCGTGCACGAGCGCCTGCTCGAGCTGGTCGACGATCATGCCGTCGTCGTCGATCTCGATCGGCAGGAACCGGGGCTCGTAGGCGCCGAACGCGGTCAGCGCACCGACGTAGGCGGGCGCCTCGACCGCGATCAGGTCGCCGGGGTCGATGAAGAGCTTGCCGAGGAGGTCGAGCGCCTGCTGGGCTCCCGTCGTGACGACGACGTCCTCGGGATCGGCGATGATGCCCTCCTCGGCCATCAGCATCGTGAGCCGCTCGCGCAGCTCGGCCGATCCCTGCCCGCCTCCGTATTGCAGGGCGACGTCGCCGTGCAGCTCGAGCACCTCACGTGCGACGGCGGTCACCTCCGCCGTGGGGAGCGCGTGTACGTAGGGCATGCCGCCGGCGAGCGAGACGACGTCGGGGCGGGCCGCGACCGCGAACAACGCCCGGACCTCCGACGCGGTCATCCCCGCCGCGCGAGCGGCGTAGCGGTCGACGAAGCGATCGATCGAGAACTCGGCCATCGATGGAGGAGAGGTCGGGAAGGACCGCAGCGTAGCAGCGCTATCCGGCCGTCCCGGGAGGCGGCGGGGGCGCCGGCGGCGGGAGCGCCACCCGTTGGCGCGCCGCGGTCGCTCCGCCCGGCGGACGCCCGACGATCAGGTAGACGATCGCACCGATCCCCTGGGCGAGCAGGATCACGAGGATCCAGACGAGCTGGGTGCCCGTCTTGAACGATCGGTCGTTGGGCATCCGGACCGCATCGACCAAGGCCCAGATCATCACCGCGAGCCCGCCGACGACGAACACGAAGAAGAACGAGAAGAAGAAGAGCGGCGTCACCGAACTTCGGGAAGGACGTCGTTCGCGACGAGCTCGACCATCGCCGCGTCGTCGTATAGCTCGTGATTCAAGAAGATCCGCTGCACGCCCGCGTCGGCGTAGGCGCGGAGGCGCTCGACCGCCTGCGCGGGCGTCCCGACGATGCAGTCGTGCTCGATGTCGGCCCGATACGCGTCGAAGGGGCCGGCGGACGGATCCATCCCGTGCGCGCGCCGGAGGGCCTCCACGTAATCCGGCTCGGTGCGAGCGACGAACATCCACGTCATGAGCGACGTCACGAGGCGGTCGGGGTCGCGGCCGGCCGACGCGACGGCGCCGCGCGCTCGCTCGAACCGTCCCCGCACGTCATCCGGCGTGCCGCCGACCGTGTTGAACTCGTCGGCGTAGCTTCCGATCAGCGTCTGCATCCGAGACCCGACCTTCGTCCCACCGAGGATCAACGGTGGCCGCGGCCGCTGCACCGGCTCCGGCAGCTGGTCGGCACCCTCGAGCTGGTAATGCTTCCCCTGGAACGAGAACGATTTCTCGGTCAGCAGCCCGTGGACGATGGGCACCTGCTCTTCGAGCATCTCCCATCTTGTGTCGACATCGTGGAACGGGATGCCGAACCGCGTGTGCTCCTCCTGCCACCACCCGGCGCCCATGCCGATCTCGACGCGGCCACCGCTGATGTGATCGACGGTGAGGGCCTCGCGGGCGAGGACCCCGGGCAACCGGAACGTCACGGGCGACACCATCGTGCCGAGCCGCAGACGTTCCGTGCGAGCCGCGAGGCCGGCGAGGATCGTCCACGCGTCTGTCGCGCCCATGCCGGAGACGCCCCGCCCGCTGAAGTAGTGGTCGGAACGGAACAACCCCTCGAAGCCGTTGCGTTCAGCAAGGTCGGCCAGGTCGCACCAGTCCTGCCAGGTGACTCCCTGCTGGCCTTCGATCATCAGGCAGGCGCGCACACCGCTAGCCTAGCTGCGATGGACGAGCGGCCGTTCCTGACCGAGACCGAACGCGGCATGCGGGCCGCGATCCTCGGTGCGATCCTTGGGCTGGCCCTGGCGCTGCTTACCCGGCGCCGCTAGCCCTCGTAGAACCGCCGGACGCCCTCGCCGATCGCTCGGCCCAGACCGACGAGCACGTCGGGGGCCTGGAGCAACGCCGCCTCGGCCTCGTTCGAGGTGACGAGCGCCTCGACCTGGACCGCCGGCATCCGCGTCTCGCGCAGCATCGCGGCCGAGAGCCGCTGGAGTCGACCCCGGACGCCGAGCTCACGTTCGAGCTGCGCGAGGATCAGGTCGGCGAGCTGGCGGCCCGCCGGCGAGTGCGTGACCTGCGACCCGAAGTACGAGCACGTCGGCCCGCTCGCCTCGGGCACGCCCTCGCCGAGGTGCAGCGAGACGCAGATATCGGCGTTGAGCTCGTTCGCGCGCGCGGCGCGCGCAGACGGCGACTGCTCGGGGGACAGGACGCGCGGCTCGGCAC
>JBKPRM010000282.1:0-6855 GCA_046734555.1 Actinomycetota bacterium
CGCCAGCTCGATCGCGAAGAGGCTGAGCGCGTGCCCGGCGACGATCCGGTCGAGCGGCGTTGGCTGCGCCTGGGTGCCGACCGCGAGGAACGCCTCGACGCGGCCCTGCGCGCCGACGGGTTGCACCCACACGTGATAGCCATCGTCGAGGATCGTCAGCGAGAACGTCGCCGCCTCCGGCCGCGAACCGCGTACCTCTTCCCAGATCCGTTCGCGGCGCGCGAGCGCTTCGTCGTCGGTCGCCGCGAGCGCCGAGCCGTGCAGGTCGAGCAACATCGCCCAGCCGTGGACGACGTCGGCGAGGGCACTCGCGACGCCCTCGATCCCGGCGCCGTCGAGCACCGCGCTCGTGAGGACGTGTTCGGCGTCGACAGCCCGGTGCAGCGTGTCGTACTGCTCCGCGACGAGGCGCGTGAAGACCGCCTCGGTGATCGCGATGAACGGCACGGGATAGGGCACCTCGAACACCGGGAACCCGCGCGCGGCCGCCTCGGTCACGATCGCGCGCGGCGTCTCGTCGTGCCCGAAGCCGAGCCCGAAGCCGAGCCCTGCGACGCCGGCATCGACCAGCCGCCGCACGTACGCACGATGCTTCGCCGGTGTGTCGCCGATCCCCATCCCCGTCGTGAGGATGAGTTCGCCGCCCTTCAGCCACGCGGTCGGGTCCTCCAGCTCCGAGCTGTGGACCCAGCGGACGGGCTGGTCGGCGCCATCCTCGCCGGCCAGGAGCTCCAACGGCATCCCGGGGATCGACACGATGTCGCGGACGGTTACGGCCATGATCCGATTGTACGGAACGGCGCATCGAACGCCGGCTTGGCGCCGTCCGATCGCAGCGGTTTCGCCATCTCGTACAAGCCCGGGACCGGAGACGGGCCAGGTCCGCGCCTGCGCCCGGCGCCGATCGGCGTCACACTGCCGCCCATGGACATCCCACAGGAACGCAAGCTCGTCACCGAGGTCCCCGGGCCCAAGAGCGCCGAATGGTTCGCTCGCCGCGCCGAGGCGGTGCCGGCCGGCGTCGCGAACATCCATCCGGTGGTCACGGCGCGCGCCTCGGGCGCGATCGTCGAAGACGTCGACGGCAACCGCCTGATCGACTTCGCCACCGGGATCTCGGTCCTGAACGTCGGCCACTCGGCTCCCGAGGTGGTCGAAGCGGTCCAACGGCAGGCGGAGCTCGAGACGCACACGTGCTTCCACGTCACGGCGAACGAGCCGTACATCGAGCTCGCCGAGCGGCTGAACGCGATCGCGCCGATCCCGGGAACGGCCAAGACCATGTTCGCGAACTCCGGCGCCGAGGCCGTCGAGAACGCGGTCAAGATCGCGCGCAAGGCGACGGGTCGGCAGGCCGTCGTGGCGTTCGACCACGCGTTCCACGGCCGGACGCTGCTCGGCATGTCGCTCACCGCCAAGGTGCTCCCCTACAAGCAGGGGATGGGCCCGTTCGCGCCCGAGGTCTACCGGCTGCCCTTCGCCTACCCCTACCGGTGGCCGAGCGGGCCGGAGCACTGCGGCGAGGAGGCGCTCGCGTACGCGCTGGACGAGATGCACAAGCACATCGGCGAGGAGAACATCGCCGCCGTGATCATGGAGCCGATCCAGGGAGAGGGCGGTTTCATCGTGCCGGCGCCGGGATTCGTGAAGGGCATCGCGGACTGGTGCCGGGCCAACGGCATCGTCTTCATCGCCGACGAGATCCAGACCGGCATGGGGCGCGCCGGCGCGTGGTTCACGATCGTCGACGAGGACGTGGAGCCGGACATCGTGACGAGCGCGAAGTCGCTCGGCGGCGGGATGCCGATCAGCGCGATCACGGGCCGTGCTGAGCTGATGGACGCGGTGCACGTCGGCGGGCTCGGCGGCACCTACGGTGGGAACCCGATCGCGGCCGCGGCGGCGCTCGCCGTGCTGGACAAGATCGAGCGCGAGCATCTGCTCGATGCGGCGAAACGGACGGGCGACACGATCATGGCGCGCTTCGGTTCGATGCAGGAGCGGTTCCCGCAGATCGGCGACGTCCGCGGGCGGGGCGCGATGTGCGCGATCGAGCTCGTCACGGACCCCGACACGAAGGAGCCCCTCGACGCGGGGCGGATGTCGGCGATCACGAGCAACGCACTCGCCAACGGCGTGATCGTCATCACGGCAGGCACCTACGGCAACGTCGTTCGCCTGCTCCCGCCGATAAACATCGATGACGCGTTGCTCGCCGACGGCCTCGACGTGCTCGGGTCCGCCGTCGACGCCGCGCTCGCGTAGCGGGTCCTACCGCAGCCGTCGGTAGGCTGCCGCGATGCGGTGGCTCCGCCGGCTCGCGATCGACGTCTCACCGCTGCGCGGGTCGCGCGACTTCCGTCTGCTGTGGGGCGGCTCGGTCATCTCTGCGATCGGCTCCCAGTTCGCGCGCGTGGGCCTGTACGTGCAGGTCTACGCGCTGACCGGCTCCGCCGCGGCCGTCGGGCTCCTCGGCCTGTCGGGGCTCGCGGGGAGCCTCGCGGGTGTGTTCGTCGGCGCCTCCTTCATCGATCGCCACGATCGTCGGCGGACCCTGTTGTGGACCCAACTCACCGCGATGGCCGTCGCCGCGACCCTGTTCGCGGGAGCGGTCTCGGGTCACCCGCCGCTGTGGTTGTTGCACGCTGCGAACGCAGCCACCTGGTTCCTGGCCGCGATCCACGGGCCGGCGCGCCAGGCCTCGATCCCCCGGATGCTGTCGGATGACCAGGTGCCGGCTGCCGTGGCGTTGAACCAGGCCGGCTATCAGGTCGCCTCGATCGCCGGTCCCGCCTTCGCCGGGGTCCTGATCGCCGCCAGCGGCCCGGCGGGGGCATACGCGGTCGACGCCGTGACCTACACGATCGCCTTCCTGACCGCGGTGTGGTTGCATCCCCTTCCGCCGGAGGGGGCGGTCGTTCAGCGCGGCGCGCGGGCGGTCGCCGAAGGTCTGCGACACCTGCGTGAGAACCGGTTGTTGCAGTCGACGTTCGTGATCGACCTCTGCGCCATGATCTTCGGGAGCCCACAGGCGCTGTATCCGGTCATCGCCGTGCAGCAGCTGCATCGCGGGCCCGAGGCGGTCGGCCTGTTGTTCGCTGCGCCGGCCGCCGGCGCGCTGCTGCTGACGCTGATCTCGGGCCCACTGACCTCGATGCGGCGGCAAGGCGACGCGGTCGTCTGGGCGGTGATCGGGTGGGGCGCCGCGATCGTGGGCTTCGGTCTGTCCGGAGCGCACCTCACCGCGGCGTTGGTGTTCCTCGCGATCGCGGGCGCCGCCGATGTCGTCAGCGCGATCTTCCGATCCACCATCTTGCAGGTCACCGTCCCGGACCACCTGCGAGGGCGGATCGGTGCGGTGTTCTTCATCGTCGTGACGGGGGGTCCGAAGCTCGGCGACATCGAGGCCGGGTTCGTGGCAACGGCCTTCACGCCCGCGATCAGCGTCGTGAGCGGTGGGATCGCGACGATCGTCGGCGCGGTGCTCACCGCCCGGGTGTACCCGGAGCTCCCGGCGTACCGTCGGCCGTCGATGGAACAAGCGCCGTAGCGAACCCTCGCAAGGCAGCGGGTCGGCGCCGCCAGACCAGCCGCGCGACGAGCACCGCCGGGATCGCGACCAACAGCCAGAAGACCGTCCGCACCGCGACGCCGAACGCGCCGCCCATCTCCTCTCCGACGACGATCGCCTGCCACACGATCCACGCGACGAAGAACCCTGCCTCTGCGAGGAACGCGACGGTGCCCGGCAGGCGATAGACCTTCGCGCCGATGAGTGCGCCGCCGACCGCTCCTGCGGCCAGTGCGGCGGGGAACACCAGCGCGTTCGACCAGCTGTGGCCCTGTTCGTAGATGCGTTGTTGGACGAGACCGCACACGGTCGCGACGGCGAAGGTCGCCGCCGCGCCCGCGACGCCCCAGCCGACGTGGTTGAGGATGCGCCAACCACGGAGGGTGGCCGAATCCAGCGGGTCGAGTTCGCGAACGGCACTCATCTCAGGACTCCTTCCAGATGCTGTCGTCGACGTGCATCGACTGCAGGTCGATGCGTAATGGCTCGATACGCCTCGAGTTGCAGCCGATCGTCGCCTGATACACACCCGTGCTGCTGCGCGGCACTTCGAAGTACGCGTCGAAGCCGTCGGCAGGGAACTCGCGGTCGGTGCTTTCGGGCATCGAGATGCAGAACTGTGCAGCTTCGGATCGCGGGATGACGACGAACCGGAAACCGACGCCGTCTCGAAGCCGGACGACGTCTGCGAGACCCACGTCAACTCCCTGCGTGTGCCACGAGAGACCAGGCACATCCCGAGGGGTCGCTGCGTCGATCCGCTCCGCCAGCGAGTTGGGTTGGACCGCCCACCAGATCGCGGCGGCCGCGAGGACGGCGGCGAGCACGACCCAGAGGTAGCGCGTCAGGAACCGCCGGCGGAACGTGCGAAGCGCTTCCTGGACGAGCTCCGGCTCCTCGACGTCGGCGAGGGATCGCAGATCGAGCGGTTCATCGCTCATCGCTCGTACACCTCCCGGAGCCGGCGGCGCGCGCGGTGCAGACGCACTCGGTAGGTGTCCGCGCTCACGCCGGCGACGGTCGCCGCGGCCGACGGCTCGAACCCGAGGACATCGACCATCACGAGCACCTCTCGATCGCCGGGACCGAGCGCGGCGAGCGCCCGCGCAAGGTCGAGACGTTCCTCGGCGGACACGCCGGGTGGATCATCCGGGCGGTCCTCGAGGCCGGATGGTCGGTCGAACAAGCCGGCGCGGCTGGCCTCGAGGAGCACCCGATGCGCGATCCCGAACAACCACGTGCGGACGCTCGAGTCCCCACGGAACCGCAGCGCCGCGCTGCAGGCACGTGCGAACGTCTCCTGCGCGAGCTCCTCCGCTTCCGCCTGCCTCCCGACCGTTCGCAGGAAATACGCGTAGATCTCCCGCTGGTGGTGTCGGAAGACATCCTCGAGGTCCACTCGTCCATCACGCTAGGTGAGTGCGCGGACAGAATCGAGCGTTACCGACGCTCTCGATGCCTCATCCGCCGGGGCGCAGCGACCTCCGGCGATAGGCTCGGCACCGATGCGGCTGGATGAAGAACAGATCCGCGCGGTGGCGCCCGAGGGATGGGGCCTCGACGGTGACGCGCTCACCCGGACGTTCACCTTCAAAGGGTTCGGTGCGGCTGTCGCGTTCGTCGACCGGTTGGTCGCACCCGCGAACGAGGCGCGGCACCACCCCGACCTCGAGATCCACTACAACCGCGTGGTCGTCTCGCTCAGCACCCATGACGAGGGTGGCGTCACGGACAAGGACATCGCGCTCGCCCGCGCGATCGACGATCTCGTCGAGACCTAGACGCGGCGGAGCCGATACCACGCGGCGCCCGGCGGCCGCTCCCCCGAGATCCGGCCGACCGGCTCGAACCACGGCGCGAAACGATCGCGCATCTCGCGGGAGGTCACGCCGACCGCGCCGCGACCGGCGAACGCGAAGACGAACAGCGTCGCGCCGGAGCGCGTCCGCTCCCCCACGCCGGCCGCGTAGTCGTCTCGGCGACGGCGAGCGATCGAATGGAAACAGCCGATATCGAGCACGAGGTCGAACGGCGGCCCCTCGACGAGGAGCGAGCCGAGCCGCGTCACGTCGCCGTGCACGACGGTCGCGCCGGCCACACCGGCGGTCGCACGCCGGGCGACGTCGATCGCCGTGCGCGACGCGTCGACGCCCACGACGGTCCATCCTCGCCGTGCCAGGTAGGCGACGTTCGTCCCCGTGCCGCAGCCGAGGTCGAGCGCACGACCGGACGGCACGGCCTCCGGCCCGTCGATCAGCTCGACGACCTCCGGTGGCGTGATGTGGGTATCCCACGGCGTGCGTCCGGTCCGGTAGGCGAACGCATAGGACAACCGCCGCCACATGCGCTACGACGCGCGACGAGAGGCGCACGAGACGCAGAGCACCGACCACGGACGCGCATCCAGACGCTCCTCGGGGATCAGCGCCCCGCAGCGGTCACAGAGGCCATAGGTGCCTTCCTCGATCTTCTCGAGCGCACGCACCACGTCGGAACGGATCACCGACAACTGTTCGGCGGTGCCGACCTTCGTCATCCGCTCGATCGCCTCGGTCGTCCCGTCGCCGATGCGCTTGCCGAACGAGATCGTCACCGCCGGGTCTCGCGGGACGGCGGTGAGCTCGGCGAGGTCGTCGTCCAGGCTCTCGAGGCGTGCGAGCAGTGTCGTCTTGACCTCGCGGGTGTCCATCGTCAGGCCTTCGAAACGGTCAGGACGTTGTGTTCGCCGGCGTCGACCAGCCCGTCGATCCCGGCCGGGACGAGCACGGCGAGATCGCCGAGCGTCATCTCGACGTCCTCGGGTTCGGCGGCGTCCGCCAGCTCGGGCCGGAGTTCGCTCCCGATCCGGACGAGCCGGAGCCGCACGGTCGGGTTCCAGCGCGCCGCGGCCGTGTGGAAGGTCACCAAAGCGTCGGCCGCGCGGTCGGTGAAGGTGAGCACCCACCGATGCTAGCGCCGGTGGCGCATCACCTCAGGGGGTCAGTGCCACCGAGGACCGTGGAGGATCCAGGCGTCCCGGGTGCGATCGCGCGCGGTGCGTGGGCCATCAGGCACGGGGTCGGTGAGCCACCGACGCACCGCGATCCGGACACGGCGGCCGAGCGGCCTCATGGATCCCTCCGGAACCAGCGCCGGCGCGTCGGCCGCTGCGGGCGACGCGGCGAGCCGACGCGCTCTTCGAGCTCACGTTGGGAGGCCCGGATGAGCTCCTGCGCGACGATCGGGTGCATGTGCGCCTCCTTCCCGGAACCGATCAGGTCCGTAACCGATAGGATGTGTATAAC
>JBKPRM010000283.1:0-2770 GCA_046734555.1 Actinomycetota bacterium
GCCCGAGCGGTACTCCCCCACCCACTCGCCGTCGTGGTGCAGGTAGATGCCGCCCTTGCCCCAGACCGTCCACTCGGTGCCATCACCGACGAGCGCCGTCTCTTCGTCGATCCCGATCAGGTGGCCGCCGGCCGGGGTCGCGGCGGCGATGAACGCGCGCGCACCCGGGATCCACGTGTCGACGATGTCCCAGTGCGGGCCGAACAGTATCGACGGGAAATAGCCGAGCCCCGGAGCCCAGACGCGCTCGACGTCGTCGGTCGCCGAGTCGAACGTCGGGTCGCTCAGGCACGCGACGCCCGCGCTGCATCCGGCATAGGCGAGCGACCCGTCTGCGACCCGCTCCTGCACACGCTGCCAGAACGGCGATCCCGTGAGCACGCTCGCGAGGTACGCAGGGTTCCCGCCGGAGAAGAACACGACCGCTGCGTCCTCGAGCGCAGACACGACGGCGGGGTCGTGCGCGTCGTCGGGCGTCCGCAGCGTCGGCGCGCTCGCCTGGATGCCGCCGCGTTCGTAGTGGCCGAGGCCCTTGTCCACCCACCCTCGATAGACCTCCTCGCCCTCGGGTGCGGCCGCGGTCGCGAGCACGAGCACCTGGCCGTTGCGACCGTCGAGCAACAGCCGGTCCATGTCGCGATGCCAATCCTCGAACTCGCCGGCGCCGAGGAACGCGTACGTGCTCACGCCTGCGCCTCCGCGTACGCCTTGGCGAACCCCGGGAGGGAGCGCTCGACCATGTCGTCGTTCGCGGTCACCGACAGCCGGAACCACCCGGGCATCTCGAACATCGAGCCGGGCAGAACGAACACGTCGTGAGCCCGGAGCATGTCCATGAACCGGCGATCGTCCTCGAGCGGCGAGCGCACCAGGATGTAGAACGTCCCCTCCGGCTCGATCACCTCGTAGCCCTGCTCGCGCAGCGTCGAGACGAGCACGTCGCGCCGTCGTTGCAAGGTCGGCATGTCGGGACCGATCGTTTCGAGTTCGGGGACGGCATGTTGCAACAACGACACCGGGTACGCCCACCCGAACGTGATCTGCCCGATATGCAGCGCCTCGCGAAGATCATCCGCATCCGGCATGCCGGGCGGGATCGCGACGTATCCGAGCCGCGAACCAGGCGACAACAGCGTCTTCGCGTAGGTGTACAGCAGGAACGAGTGACGGTAGTAGGCGACCGGGGTCGGGAACGTGTGCGGCTCGAAGACGATCCGGTTGTAGGCCTCGTCGGAGAGCAAGAAGATCGGGCGGCCGTTGCGCGCGGAGGCCTCCTCGAGCAGGGCGCCGAGCTCGCGCAGCTGGTCGGCGGTGTAGATCCGCCCCGATGGATTGTGCGGGGAGTTGACGATGATCGCCCGGGTGGCCGGCGTGATGGCGTCGGCGACCGCGCCGAGGTCGAGGTCGAACGAGCGCTCCCGGTCGGCGTGCACGCGCACGGGCGTCGCGCCCGCGGCGACGATCAAGGTCTCGTAGAAGAACCAGGGCGGCGAGACGAAGATCACCTCGTCGCCGGGATCGACGATCGTGCGAAGCACGATCGCGAGCCCGGCGAAGTTGCCGTTGGTCATGTGGATGTCGGCATCGCGGAACGCGATGCCGAACCGGTCGCGCAGCCCCGCCGCGATCGCCGAGGTCGCCTCGGGCAGGTTGTCCGTGTAGGCGTAGTGGGCCTTCCCGGTCGGTCGCGCCCCACGGATGAGCGCGTCCACGTAGCGCTTCGGCGCGATCTCGTGCGGATTGCCGAACATGAAGTCGCAGGTGCCGGGCCGCGCCAGGTCCTTCCAGAGCTCTTCATCGGCGCTCAGTTCCCTGAACCCGCCGACCACATCCATCAAGTGCTGGGTCTGCCTCGACACGGGGGAAGTCACGAGACCTCCTTGCGGCCGGCCTCTCGGAACGACTCGTCGCGGATGAACCTGCGGAGTCCCTCCTCGCCGAAGACCTCGAGCAGCCCCTCGATCTGGCTCTCGTGCGCCTCGAGCGAGCGTGCCTTGAGGTCGAGCAACTCCGGATCGCACGTGAAGTCGATCGCCAGCTCCTCGACCGGCGTGACCGGCGGCGATCCCGGCTTGAAGATGTCGAACCGCTCGAGCTGGGGCACGACCTCCTCGACGAACGCGGGCTTCTGGGTGGCGTAGAGCAGGCGTGAGCCGGGTTTCCCGGCCGCCGCGAACGCATCGGTCGCCCAGCGGCTCACGTCCTTGTGCGCCTCGTGCCCCGTCATGCCGTCGGGCCCGAAGGTGAGGATCGTGTCGGGCTGCACGTCCTCGACGATCGCCCGCACCTGCGCGGCGCCGGCCTCGTCGAGATGCGTTTCCATGTCGGTGTCGACCGGTCCCTCGAGGAAGCGGTGTTCCGCGACGCCCAGGATCTCGAGCGAGCGGAGCAGCTCGGCGGTACGCACCTCGCCCATCGACCTGGGTGGCCACCGCTCCTCATCCATGGAGCCGCCCTCGCCGCGCGTCGCCGTCACGTCGACTACCCGTTGACCGGCGCGCACGGCGGCCGCCATCAAGCCGGCCGACAGGAAGATGTCGTCGTCCGGGTGCGCCCAGACCCCGAGGATCGTGCCGAGCGATGCCGCGTCCATCCCAACCCCTTACCTGCTGCCGTGGCCGGAAGCATGCACCAGATCCTCGCGTTCGCGCCATCCGCACGCCAGGCGGCGCTCCACCTCGATCCTGAGGTCGGTGATGGGATGCGGGCGGTGCGGCGCGGCCGACGTCGAGATCGTGTTCGCCGGTACGTACCGGGCTGACCCTATGCG
>JBKPRM010000284.1:0-5439 GCA_046734555.1 Actinomycetota bacterium
GCCGACGGCCCGCCGAACTTCCAGCTCCTCTGGCAGCGGTGCGAACCCCGTCGACCGCATCCCGAGCGGCTCGAGGATCCGTTCGCGGATCGTCTCGACGTACGGTGCGCCGCCGACGCGCGTCACGATCTCGCCGAGCAGCTGGTAGGCGATGTTCGAGTACTTCTGCTGCACGTTGGCGGGGATGGCGACGCGGATCTCGGCCGCCTTCGCGAGGTTCACGTCGGGCGAGGACTCGTACACGTCGTGGAACCAGCGCGCGCCGGGTGGATCGCCCATCAGACCGGACTCGTGGGAGAGCATCCGTCGGATCGTCACGGTCTCGATCGCCCCATGCGGGCTCTCGGACTCGCGGAGCTCCGGCAGGAACGCGACCGCCGGGTCGTCGAGGTGGAGCTTCCCCTCGTCGCGCAGCTGCAGGATGGCCGTCGCTGTGAACGTCTTCGTGATCGACGCGATGCGGAAGAGCGTCTCGGCGTCGTGCGGTCGCTTCGTCTCGACGTCGGCGAAGCCGTGTCCGGCCGACCACACCAGCTGGTCGCCGACGATCACACCCGCCGCCGCGCCCGGCAGGCGGTGCTCCTTGACGAACGCCGCGACCTTCTCGAGGTAGGTGTCGCCGAGCGCCGCCGCGGCGGCGGCCTTGCCCTCCGCCATGCGTCGCAGCATACGCGGCGGGCTAGATCCCCTTCAGGTACGCGACGGTCTCGGCAAGGCCGTCCTCCAGGTGGGTCCAGGGCTTCCACGCGAGCGCCTTCGCCGCGACGGAGATGTCGAGCGCGATCCGCCGGAGCTCGCCCGGCGGCAACGGGCCGTGAGCGGGCTCGCCGTCGAACCCGATGATCTGCGCGAGCAGCTTGTACAGGCCGCTCACGCTCGTCTCGAGGCCGGTGCCGATGTTCACGAGCTTCCCCGAGCCGCGATCCATCGATCGGACGAACGCGTGGACCACGTCATCGATGAACACGAAGTCGCGCGTTTGGTTGCCGTCGCCGAAGATCGTGGGCGACTCCCCGGCGAGCATCGCCGCGGCGAACATCGCGATGACGCCTGCTTCGCCGTTCGGATCTTGGCGAGGCCCGTAGACGTTGGCGAGCGCGCACGCCGTGAAGTCGAGCCCGCGGAACCGCTGGTAGAAGCCGAGGTAGTCGATGGCCGACTTCTTCGAGATGCCGTAAGGGCTCAGCGGATACGATCCCTGCGCCGAGGATTCCTTGGCGGGCAATCGCTTCGGTTCACCGTACAGGGTGCCTCCGCTGGCGGCGTAGATCACCTTGGCAGCGTCGACCTTCGCGGCGCACTCCAAGACGTTGAGGGTGCCCATCAGGTTCACGCTCGCGTCGTGCACGGGATCCTCGAGCGAGGGCCGGACGCCCGCTTGCGCCGCGAGGTGGAACACGATCTCCGGGCGGTGCCGCTCGAACAACGACAACAGGCCACCGGCCCGCACGTCCATGTTGAAGAAGGTGTAGGCCTTGCCGTAGGCGCGAGCGTCGCCCAGGTTCGCGATCCGCCCGCTCGACAGATCGTCGACCGCGATCACGCGATGATCTTCGGCCAGGAGACGGTCGGCAAGGTTCGAGCCGATGAACCCGGCGCCCCCGGTCACCAGGATCGTGGTCACGTCGCCAAGGGTAGGTTGGGGTCAGCGGCGATGTCCAACCCGGCCCGGTCCCCGCGTGCGAGACGGGCCGCGCCGAGACACGCCACCATCGCCGCGTTGTCCGTGCATAACGACAGGGGCGGGACGAGGACATCGAGCCCCGCGGTCGCGCCTTCCGCCACCAAGCGTTCGCGCAGGCGCGTGTTGGCCACCACGCCGCCGCCGAGCAGGACGCGTTCGACCCCCGTGTCACGAGCTGCCTGCAGGGTCTTGGTCACCTGCACGTCGACGATGGCTTCCTGGAAACTCGCAGCCAGATCGGGTACATCGATCGGACGGCCGGCCGCTCGCTCGCCTTTGACGTAGCGCAGGACCGCCGTCTTCAAGCCGCTCATCGAGAAGTCGAGGTCCCCGGAGTCGGCCATCGCGCGCGGGAATCGGATCGCGTTCGGGTCGCCCGTGCGCGCCGCGGCGTCCAGAGCGGGGCCGCCTGGGAACCCGAGACCGAGCAACCGAGCCACCTTGTCGAAGGCCTCGCCCGCCGCGTCGTCGAGCGTCTGGCCGAGGATCCGGTGACGGAACAGCTCCGGAACGTGCACGAGCATCGTGTGGCCGCCGCTCACGATCAGGGTCACGTACGGCGGCTCGGGCTCGCCGTGCGCTAGGAAGTTCGCCCAGTAGTGCGCCTCGAGGTGGTTCACGCCGACGAGCGGCAGCCGCGCCGCCAGGCTGAGCGCCTTCGCGGCAGCCATACCCACCAACAACGCCCCGACCAATCCCGGGCCGACGGTGACGGCGACGCCGTCGAGGTCGCCGACGTCGAGCCCGGTCTCGTCGAGCGCCTGGGCGAGCAATGGGTTCAGCGCCTCGACGTGGGCGCGAGCGGCGACCTCGGGCACGACCCCGCCGAAGCGTTCGTGCAGGTGTTCCTGCCTCGCGATCAGGTTCGCCCGGAGCGCGAACCCACCCTCGACGATGGCGACGGCTGTCTCGTCGCAGGAGGTCTCGATCCCGAGCGTGATCACGTGGCGCCGGCGTGCGGCCGGATGCCCTCGGGCAGGCGCTGGACGATCGAGACGACCCGCTGGCGGAACGCCCGTTCACGGATGTCGTCGGTCCACATGATCAGCGCGTCCTCGTGGAGCTCCGCGTAGTAGTTGCGCCGGATGCCCACCGGATGGAAACCGAACCGTGCGTACACACGCTGCGCGCGCCAGTTCGTGACGCGCACCTCGAGCGACACCGCCGTCGCACCGAGCTCGCGAGCCGCGTCGATCTCCTCGGCGAGCAGGCGGTGGGCGATGCCGTGTCCCTGCAGCATCGGATCGACCGCGATGTTCGTGACGTGTGCCTCGTCGCCGTAGCAGATCAGGCCCGCATAGCCGACGACGTCCTTGTCGATCCGCGCCACGAGGTAGTTCCGGTTGTTCGGCTCGGACATCTCCGCCACGAAAAGGTTGGGCGTCCACGGGCGTGCGTACGCTTGCCGCTCGATCGCCATGACGCCCCGCAGGTGGCGCCGGCGCATCTTCGTCACCTCAAGGGTCGCGGCCCCGGGTTCGGTCGTCCCACGCGATCTCAGCATCCGACTTCCTTATGTACATCGGCACCACGTCGAACAACTGGTCGTGCTCCTCACGGAGGAACCTCGGCACCGCGAGCTCCACCAGGGAGGCGGCGTCGGGGTGGGCAGCCGCGGGCGAGGCGAACTCGACGCGGGCGCCCACCGACTGGAGCACGTCCCGGTACAGGATGGCACCGTCGCCGACGGCGAGCACCTCCCCCGGACGGGTCTCGAGCTCGGCCGCCAGGGCATCGGGGCGTTGCACCACAGGGTCGACCAAGCGTGCCACGCCGCCCGGGACCGGCGTGTAGAGGGCCGAGAAGACCTCTCCGCGGCGCGCGTCGATCACGGCGGCGATCGTGCGGGAGGTGTGCCGGACGGCGTACGCGAGCGCGTCGATGCTCGGAACCGCGATGATCGGGGCCTTGGTGACCTGTGCGAGGGTCTTGGCGGTCTCGACCCCGACACGCAGGCCCGTGAACAGGCCCGGCCCGACGCCCACGGCGAACCCGCCCACGTGTGCGAGTTCCAGGCCGGTCCAGGCGAGCAGCTGTTCGAGGACGGGCGTGACCGTCTCCTGCCTGGCGGCGCCGCCGACGGTCACGGCACCGGTGATGTCGACCTCGGAGCCGATCGCGACCGACACCTTCGTCGTCGAGGTGTCGATCCCGACGACGATCACATCGCCCACCGTTCGAGCGCTTGGCCGAGCGCCGCCGTGCGATCGTCCCAGGAGCTCCCGACCGTGTCGAGCACGATCCGGCGCGCCTCGTCCTCGCCGGTCGGGTCCTCCCCCGTGAGCTCGATCCGCAGGCGCTCGGCCCCCAGCAGCTCGGCGACGGGATCGCCCCACTCGACCAGCAGGACCCGCTCGCCGCCCTCCAGCTCGTCGAGGGCGAGGTCGATCACATCTTGCTGTCGGTCCAGGCGATACAGGTCGACGTGCGCGAGCGGAACGCGACCACTCACGTATTCGCGCACGAGCGTGAACGTCGGCGACGCGACGTGCTCGGTCGCGCCGACGCCACGTGCGACACCTTGGACGAACGTGGTCTTGCCCGCACCCAGGTCCCCGGTCAGCACGACCACGTCGCGCGGCCTGAGGAGCTCACCCAATCGGGCGCCGGCGGTGCGCGTCTCATCAGCGTTGGCCGTGCGGATCGCGAGCTCCACCGTCAGAACAGCTCCAGCTGATCGTCGATCGGCTCGGCCGTCGCCTCCTCCTCATGGGCGATCAACGAGACGACCGGTGGCGGCGGTGGCGGCTGCGTGAGGGTACGACGGATCAACGCGAAGTCCTCCTGCAGCTCAGCGAACTGACGACTCCGCTCCCCGCCGCCGTGCAAGATCGCGGCCGGGTGGAAGGTCGGGATCACCTTCCTGCCGTGCCACGGATAGACCGAGCCACGCATCCGCGTGATGCCCTGCTGGGTCTGCAGGACGAACTTCGTCGCGAAGTTCCCGAGCGTGACGATCACCGTGGGCTGGATCGTCGAGATCTGCTCGACGAGCCACGGCGTGCACGTCTCGATCTCATCGGGCAGCGGATCACGGTTCCCCGGCGGCCGGCACTTCAAGACGTTGGCGATGTAGACCTCGTCCCGCGTCATGCCGATCTCGCCGAGCATCCGGGTCAACAGCTGCCCTGCGGCGCCGACGAACGGCTCACCTTGCCGGTCCTCGTGCATGCCGGGCGCCTCGCCCACGAACAGGAGTTCGGCGTGCGGGTTGCCGACGCCGAAGACGACCTGGGTGCGGGTCTCAGCCAGCCGACACCGCGTGCAGACCACCGCCTCGGCCTCGACGTCTGCGAGCGAGCGGCTCACGATGGTCCCCCGACGTAGACACGCGGCACCCGCTGTCCGATCCGCACGATGAGCTCCCACGCGATCGTGTCGGCGTGCCGCGCGAGCTCCCACGCGTCGATCGACTCCTGGCCTTGGCGACCGATCAGCACGACCTCGTCGCCGGGCTCGACCCGCTGGTCCCCGCAGTCCACCAGGAGCTGGTCCATCGTGACGTTGCCCGCCACGTTGCACCGGCGCCCGCCGATCAGCACCTCGGCTCGGGAGGACGCTGCGCGCGGGTACCCGTCCGCATAGCCGACCGGAACCGTCGCCACGGTCGCCTCATGATCGAGCTCGTAGCGGTGGCCGTAGCTGAGGCGTTCGCCCGCGGGCAGGCGCTTCACGAACGACACGGTCGAGCGCCACGTGAGCGCCGGGCGGAGCTCCGGCCCTGGCATGTCGGGCGCCGGCGCGATCCCGTACAC
>JBKPRM010000285.1:0-5099 GCA_046734555.1 Actinomycetota bacterium
GCTGGAGCCTAAGATTCCTGGGAGGAGAACTTCAAGAAGCGGCACCCAGGTCTCTCGCTCATCATCGTCGCGATCGCGAGTATCTCTGTCTACGCGATCACGATCTTGCTGACGCTGCCCGAGACTCCGGTCTTCTATGACAAGGGTGGGGTCACCGCTGAGGTCCAAGCACAGATGTACGAGCAGATGAAGCCGAGTTGGACCGAGTTGGACTACTGGACGACTCAGGGACGAGTCGGTCTCGCGCTCATCCTCGCCGTGGGCACGTTGGTTGTCGGGTTGACATGGGTCCTCGTCTCATCCTCCAGGGTCTCGGATGCAGAGTCTCTGTAGCGACGATGTCGGCATCGGCCTCGTCCGTCGCCACCGTTGAGACGCCAGCAGATCCCTTCGAAAAGGTAGCCCCTTGGGGCTCCTCAGGGCACGAGCCGACTCCAACGGATTGCGGGTCCAGGAGGTCGACTCGATCGATGCCCGGCAACGCTACGCCTGCCTGCGTCCTGGACGGAAGGGTAGTTCCTGCCTGTTTATCGGCTCCCGGTCACGTTGCGCAACGGTCTCCATCCGCAGGGCGGGCCGTCCTTGGCATCCCCTTGATGGACAACTCACCTTCCGTCTCTTCCACTACTCCGATGGCAGCTTCGGTGTGCTGCTGCCTATGTGCTACCGAGGCCAGACAGAAGTGAGTTGTCAGAAGGATCGGGATCGGTCACATGTAGGCGCTGACCTTGGGCTTTGGTTTGCGCGCCGGGAGGGAGTCGAACCCCCAACCTTCTGATCCGTAGTCAGATGCTCTATCCATTGAGCTACCGGCGCAGGTGAAGAAGGGTAACACCGAGCCCAGACGGTCCCGCTCGGAAGTTGCGAGGCTTGAGCCGTGAGACGAGTCGCATTCGCGTTGACGTTCCTGCTGGCGACAGCGTGCACGGCGGCCTCGCCGGCCACCAGGTCGTCCACGTCCGGAGGTCCTTCGGTGGAGACATCGTCCCCGGCGCAGGTGAACCCCACGGCGGACACGGTTCGGTTCGAAGGCGGGGTCTCTCCCCTGCGTGGGCCGGCGCGGAACCACGTCCGTCGGTTGAACTGGCACCCCGGATGTCCGGTGCCTTTGTCGGCATTGCGAGTCGTACGAGTGACGTACGTGAACTTCCGCGGGGAGATCCGGTCTGGCCCGCTCGTTCTCAACGCGAAGGTGGCCCACGACGTGCTGTGGGTGTTCCGGCAGCTGTTCCGTGCGCGTTTCCCCATCCATCGGATCGGCCTGTCACCCAGCCCGCAACCGATCGACTGGAACAGCACGCGCAACCTGACATCGTCGTTCAATTGCCGGGCCGCGACGGGGAACCCCGGGGTCCCCTCGGAGCACTCGTACGGATGGGCGGTCGACATCAACCCGCTGCAGAACCCGTACGTGCGACTGGATGGGTCGGTGCTCCGCGGCGCGGCGAAGCCGTTCGTCGACCGCTCACGCGACGTCCCCGGCATGATCCACCCGGATGACGTCGTCGTGCGGTCGTTCGCCAGGATCGGCTGGGGATGGGGCGGCGACTGGCACACCCTCAAGGACTACATGCACTTCAGTCTGACCGGGCGCTGACGAGGTTCAGCGAGGATCGTCGTCGTCCTCGGAGCCCTCGATCCGATCCTGCTCGAGGGCATCGGCCTCAGGCTTGTCGCCGACGCGGTCCGTCCGCGACGCGCCGGCGTCCTTCAGGGGTCGGGCCTGCTCGGCCGCGTCGGCCTCCGGCACCTCGTCGGGAAGCTCGTCCGGCAACTCCTCGGACGGCCGTTCCTCCTCTGCTTCCTCTTCGGGGAAGAGATCCTGGTCGCTCATGGGCGGCTCCTTCGAACTCGGCGCTCTTATCCTGGCGCAGACGTGCGCTGGGGACACGTCGACGGGACCTTACCCATATGAACGATCTCGATCGGCTCATCGACGAGGCCCTCCGCACGCCGTTCTCGGGATGGGACTTCAGTTGGCTCGCGGGTCGGATCGACGAGACCCGCCCGCCCTGGAACTACGGGTCGGAGCTCTCTCAAGCCCTCGCTCGAGCCGATGCGGCGCTGGACATCGACACCGGCGGCGGCGAGGTGCTCGCTCGACATCGCGCCGGCACGGGGACGCTCGTCGCGACCGAGGGATATCCGCCGAACATCGACGTTGCGGCGGCGACGCTCCGGCGGTTCGGCGTCTCCGTCGTGGGCACGGGATCTGCTCCGGACAACACCGATCAGCCCGGCACGACGCCGGACGAGACCGGGACAAACCTGCCGTTCCGTGACGAGACGTTCGACCTCGTCGTCGACCGGCACTCCTCATACTGGCCCACCGAGGTTCGGCGAGTGCTTCGCCCCGGCGGCACGTTCCTGACCCAACAGCGTGGCGTCGGCGGCGATGACGTGCTCCGGATGTTCGGGCGGCCCGTCTCGGGTGGGCCCGACTTCGATCTCGCCTTCGCGGTCGCGCAGCTGCAGGACGCCGGCATGGATGTGATCCGCGCGGAGGAGGCGACGACGCCGATCGCGTTCCTGGACGTGGGGGCGTTCGTCTACTTCGTGCGCGCGGTGCCGTGGGTCCTGCCGGATCTAGACGTCGTCGAGGACCGGGGTGGGCTCGAAGCGGTCGACGCCACGATCGGGCGTGCGGGGGCGTTCGAGCTCCCCGGTGAGCACATGCTCATCCTCGCCAGCCGTGGCCCCCGAGGGTGAGCGCTGAATATCGCGCCTGCCAGGGTTCCCTGTGTCCGGTTCCGGGAAAGGCTTTGCCCATGAAGCTGACCAAGTTGCGACGCCGTCAAGGGGGCGTGATCGACCGCCGCGGCCAGGGCTCCTTCGGTGGCGGCGCGGTCACGCCGCGCGGGATGGGCATGCCGATCGGCCGCGGCGGGATCGGCATCGGCACGATCGTCGTGATCGTCATCCTGATCTTCGTGGTGCCGAGGCTGCTCGGGTCATCGGATGGCGGCGTCATCCCCGACCCCGGTGCGGTCAACGGGTTCCCGAACGTGAACGACGGTGGCGGCAGCCAGGTCGATCCGAGCGACCCGACCGGTGATTTCGTCGACGCGGTGGGCGACGACGTGCAGATCACCTGGGAGGAGGTGTTCCAGGGCGCCGGGCGCCAGTACGAGGACACGACGATCGTCCTGTACCAGGGTGCGACGAGGACGGGCTGCGGCATCGGCAACGCCGAGACCGGACCGTTCTACTGCCCGAGCGACGAGAAGGTCTACCTCGACGCGGGCTTCTTCAACGAGCTCGAGCAGCGGTTCCATGCTTCGGGCGACTTCGCGGAGGCGTACGTGATCGCGCACGAGATCGGCCACCACGTGCAGAACCTGCTCGGCATCACGGGCGAGGTCGAGCAAGCGAGTCAGAGCGATCCGGGAAGCGCGAACGAGTTGTCGATCCGGTTGGAGCTGCAGGCTGACTGCCTCGCCGGCGTCTGGGGCCACTCGGCCAACGAACGCGGCGTGCTCGACCCGGGCGATCTGCAGGAGGCGATCACCGCCGCGCAGGCGGTCGGCGACGACCGGATCCAGGAGTCGACGACGGGACGCATCGATCGCGAGACCTGGACCCATGGGTCGGCTGCGCAACGCAGCGCCTGGCTCCAACGAGGGTTCGACGCAGGGAACATGCAGGCGTGCGATACGTTCTCCGTGCCGTTCGACCAGCTGTGATGCGATCGGAGGTCCGATGACCCTGCAGGCCGGAGACGCCGCTCCGCCGTTCGCCCTGCGCGACCAGCATGGGGCGACTGTTCGACTGGACGATTACCGCGGCCGGAAGCTGCTCGTGTACTTCTATCCCGAGGCCGACACCCCCGGGTGCACGAAGCAGTCGTGCGACCTGCGCGACCATCGCCAGGAGTTCGACGAGCTGGGCGTCGACGTCGTCGGCATCTCTCCCGACGAGCCGGGCAAGCAGCTGGCGTTCGACCGCAAGTACGACCTCGGGTTCCCGCTGCTCGCCGACACCGACCACGCGGTGGCAGAGGCATGGGGCGCGTGGGCGGACGACGACATCGTCCGGTCGTCGTTCCTCGTCGACGAGGAAGGCCGGATCCAAGACGTCTGGTACCGGGTGAATCCGGCCGACACGGTGCCGAAGGCCAGGCGGGCGCTCGCGGCGTAGCCGGGCCCCTCCGGCGTCCTACCGCCGCCGCTATACAAGGTTCCTTCCGAACGCATACGATGCTGCCCCGCCGCCGGGCATCGGGAGGGGCCGGGGATGCCGATCGATGTGGTGATGCGATGAGCCGTCTCGCGGTCAGACCTCCGCGCGCGCAGGCACCCCACGCCCTAACACGCCCGCCTCGACTCGCGCCGGTGCGGCGCTTCTTCGCCCAGCCGATCGTGCAGGACTCGCTGATCGCTGCCGCCCTCACCGCGATCGCGGTCCTCGGCATCGTCACCCGAACGAGGGTCGACATCCCGGAGGGAGGCGGCGACTTCGTTCGCCACAGCCTCGACACGCTGGGCATCTGCCTGCTGCTGTTGCAGACGGCGACGCTCGTCTGGCGCCGGCGGGCGCCCGTGCTCGTCCTCGCGGTGGTGACGTCGTCGTTGTTCGCGTACTCGATGCTGGGGTACTTCCGATCGTTCGCGTCGTTCGGATTCCTGATCGCGCTCTACACGGTGGCCGCCCACCGTGAGCGGCCGGTCTCGATCCCTGCGGGGATCGCCTGCGCCATCGTCGTCCTGACGATCCTGTCGCTCGGCCACGAGGAGATCGAACCGGACACCGTCGTCGTCGAGTGCTTGATCGTCGGTGCCGCGTGGTTCATCGGCGACGGCTACCGGATCCGGCGAGGACAGTTCGTCCAGTTGGAGGAACGCGCCGCCCGGCTCGAGCGGGCGGGCGAGGAGATCGCCCGGCACGCCGTCGCCGAGGAGCGCCGCGTGATCGCGCGTGAGCTGCACGACGTGGTGGCGCACAACGTGAGCGTGATCGTGGCCGAAGCGGGAGCCGCCCAGCGGATCGGTGACACCCACCCCACCGAGGCGCTCGCGACGCTCGCGCCGATCGAGCGCACTGGCCGCGAGGCGCTCGTCGAGATGCGCCGCCTGATGGGCTTCCTGCGGACCGAATCGGAG
>JBKPRM010000286.1:0-5373 GCA_046734555.1 Actinomycetota bacterium
GCTCTACATGAGCCCGCAGGTGCACGACCTGCTCGGATACAGCTTCGAGGAGTTCGGGCCCTACGAGGCGTGGGCCGCGAAGATCCACCCCGACGACCGCGCACGCGTCGAATCCGCCGATGACGAGGCGACCGAGCGCGGCGAACCGTACCGGTGCGAGTACCGCCTGATCACCGCCGACGGCGGCATCGTGTGGGTCCGCGACGAGGCGAGCCTCGTGCGCGATCTCGATGGGACCGCGCGCTACTGGCAGGGCGTGCTGTTCGACATCACCCCGGCGAAGGAAGCCGAGGAGCAACTCCGCCAGGCGGAGGAGCGCTACCGGCTCCTCGTCGAGGAGATGCCGGTCGTCTCCTACCTCGACGAGCTCGATCGCGCGACGGGCGACTGGGCGACGCGGTACGTGAGCCCTCAGATCGAGCGGATCCTTGGCTTCCCACCCGAGGAGTGGCTCGGCGATCCGTGGCGGTGGCGGTCGCAGATCCATCCCGACGACCGCGAGCGCGCGAGCGCTGCCGACGCCGAGCACTACGAGACCGGCGAACCGCTCGATATCGAGCTGCGCTTCTTCGACGCGCAGGGGCGGGAGCGCTGGGTACGTGATCAGGCGGTGGTCATCCGCGACGAGCACGGCGCGCCGGCCTTCAGCCAGGGGATCATCCAAGACGTCACGGAGCGCAAGCTCGCCGAGGAAGGGCTCCAGGACGCCGAACAGCGATACCGCGCCATCGTCGAACACGTGCCCGCGGCGATCTACCTCGACCGGCCCGACGGCGAGACGACCTACATGAGCCCGCAGATCGCCGAGATCGCCGGCGTGACCCCCGAGGAATGGATGTCCGACGCCGACTTCTGGGTGACGTTGATCGTGCCCGAGGACCGCGACCGGGTCCATCGGTCCTATACGCGCGCGAACGAGTCGCACGAGCCGTGGCAGGCCGAGTATCGGATCCGCACGCCCGAAGGGCGCACCGTGTGGATCCACGACGAGACGACGGTGCTTCGCGACGACGACGGGGAGCCCTTGTTCGTGCAGGGCGTCCTGTTCGATATCACCGAGCGCAAACTTGCCGAACAGGCGCTGCGCGAGAGCGAGCAGCGCGAGCGGGAGGCCGCCGAGCGGCTGCGCGCGCTCGACGAGATGAAGAACACGTTCCTCGCGGCCGTCTCACACGAGCTCCGCAGCCCGCTCACGTCGATCCTCGGATTGGCGCTCACGCTCGAGCGCGCTCCCGACATCCAGGGGCGCGATCGCGACGACCTGCTGACGCGGCTCGCCGCGAACGCGAAGAAGCTCGACCGGCTGCTGAAGGACCTCCTCGACATCGACCGCCTGAACCGTGGGATCGTGTCGCCGCAGTACCGCGTCACCGACGTCGCGGCGCTCGCCCGTCGGACGGTCGAGCATCTCGACGCGCTCGTGGGGCGCGAGGTCATCGTCGACACCGACCCGGTGGTGATCCCGGTGGATCCGCCGAAGATCGAGCGGATCGTCGAGAACCTCCTGATGAACGCCGTCCGTCACACCGACCAAGACCGGCGCATCTGGCTGATCGTTTCGCCGTTCGAGGGCGGGGTGCGGATCACGGTCGAGGACGACGGAACGGGTGTGCCGGAGGAGCTGCGGGCCGAGATCTTCGAGCCGTTCCGCCAGGGACCGTCGCAGTCTCCGCATTCCCCGGGGACGGGGATCGGCCTGTCGCTCGTTGCCCGGTTCGCCGAACTCCACCACGGCCGTGCCTGGGTGGATGAACGCGAGGGGGGCGGCGCGTCGTTCCACGTCGTGATCCCGGGGCGCGTGCCAGAGCACGAGGCAACCGAGGAGCCGCTTCCTCCTGCGGCGCACGCCGACGCGGGCTGAGCTACCCAGGCGGCGTCGAGGTGGCGCACGCGAGCCGCGCGCGCACCGCTGCGTAGGCGTCCGCGAGCCCGCGGGCGATCCCGCTGGTCTCGGCGACGTGCGGGGCGAACAGGTCGTCGTCCCCGATCCCGTGGATCTCGTCCTGGTAGGCGTCGCGCGCGTCGAGCAGCGCGTCGTCCTCGGCATCGGGCACGTCCGCATCGTCGTGGACCGCCTGCCATGTCGAGTCGATCTTCTCGAGTGCGCCGCGCACGTCGCCCACGGTCGCCTCCGGCGGCGGCGCCGCGAGGAAGGCGACCGTCGCTTGCAGGTGCCCCAGGTCCTCACAGAGCTCCGCGTGCGCCGACGCAGACGATGGTCCGCACCCGGGCACCAGCACGAGCACGAGCACGCCGATCGCCCAGCAGGGCCGAGACATCGCGCGAGCGTACACTCGAAGGTCGATGCCGCAGCGCACGCATAACCCCTCCGGCAGGCGCATGCACCTGCCGATCGTGGGGGTCACGAACGGTCCCGGGGTCAACCAGCCGGGTACCCGCAAGCCACCATGGCTGAAGGTGAAGCTCGCGTCCGGTCCGAACTACACGGCGTTACAGCGCCTCATGCGTGACGCCGATCTTCACACGGTCTGCGAGGAAGCGATGTGCCCGAACATCGGCGAGTGCTGGGAGGAACGGGAAGCGACGTTCCTGCTGCTCGGGGCGAAGTGCACGCGACGATGCGGGTTCTGCGACGTGATGACGGCGAAGCCCGATCCCGTCGACGGCGACGAGCCGGCGCGGATCGCCTCGGCGGTCGCCGCGATGGGCCTGCGCCACGTCGTGCTCACGGGGGTGGCACGCGACGACCTGCCCGACGGCGGCGCCGCGATCTGGGCCGCCGCGATCAGGGCCTGCCGCGCCGCTGTGGAGGGGATCGACGTCGAGGTGTTGCCGAGCGACTTCAAGGGGGGCGAGCGCGACATCGCGACGGTGCTCGACGCGGAGCCGACCGTCTTCGCTCACAACCTCGAGACGGTCCCCCGGCTGCATGCTCGGATCCGTCCGGCGTTCGGCTACGAGCGCTCGCTGGAGGTGCTTCGTTTCGCGAAGCGTCATCGCGCCGGACAGGTCACCAAGTCCAACCTGATCCTCGGCATGGGCGAGACACCTGAGGAGGTCGTCGCGTCGCTCGGCGATCTCCGCGACGCAGGGGCCGACATCGTGACGATGGGTCAGTACCTCCAACCGACGCCACAGCACCTGCCGGTCGACCGGTGGGTCGAGCCGGCCGAGTTCTCCGCGCACGCGGCCGCCGGCGAGGCGCTGGGGATCCCGCACGTCGAGGCGGGACCGCTGGTGCGATCGAGCTACCACGCAGGCGCACAGCTCCGCCGCGCCCTCGACGGTGGCCGCGTCGCCACCGAGACGCGCTGAAGCGTCCGGGGAAGGGAGGAGCCGGCCTGTAAGCCGGATCCTGTGCGCGGGTTGCCCCGCCGGCGACCATCTGTCTCGCCGGCGCTCACGCGCCGGCGGCGGGCCGTTCACCGGTCCGCTGCGGTCCACCCGGAAGCTCGGGCGGGCCACCCTCGAACGCTTCCTGCTCGACCTTGCTCCGGACGGGGGTTGCCGAGCCGCGACGGTCGCCCGTCGCGCTGGTGGGCTCTTACCCCACCGTTGCACCCTTACCGCGCGAGGCGCGGCGGTGTCCTTTCTGTTGCCCCTTCGCGAGGTCGCCCCCGCCTGGCTCTCGCCAGCGTCCTGCCCTGTGGAGTCCGGACTTTCCTCGAACGCCCTTCGCAGAGCGTCCGCGGCCGCCCGGCCGGCTCCTCCGGCGACCGACGCTACCGCTCGCGGCCCTCGGCGGCCAACCAGGAGTCGACGCCGACGTTCGCGAGCCGATCGGCCTCGACGTTCCGCTCGCGCGGCACGTGCTCGAACGTCACGCGATCGAACCCGCGGACGAGCTCGCGGACCCGGCGGTGCAACGGCACGAGATGGGCGGTCTTGACGCGGTAGCGGCCGGTGAGCTGATTGATCAGGAGCTGGCTGTCCGAGCGCAGATCGACCGTGCGCGCGCCGAGCCGCTCGGCCTCCTCGAGGCCGCGGATCGCGGCGGTGTACTCGGCCACGTTGTTCGTCGTCTCCCCGAGACCCTCGGCGATCTCGGCGAGCACGGTGCCGTCGTCCCCGACGATGATCGCGCCAGCGCCGGCGGGACCCGGGTTGCCGCGTGCCGCACCGTCGCAATGCACGATGACGTGCGTCGGGGAAATCACAGCACCAGGATGCGGCGGCAATATTCGCACCGCGGGATCTCATCGGTGTGGCGCACCTTGTCGAGCTCGACCGCGGAGAGCTGCTCGTGGCACCCCTGGCACACGTCGCCGACGAGCGCCGCGGCCCCGACCCCCTTCTTCTGGGGGCGAAGCTCTTCGTAGAGCTCGAGCGTCTCGGGATCGATCCGGGCCGCGACCTCGTTGCGCTCCGCCTCCCGGGCGGCGAGATCGCTCGTGACCGTGGCGAGCTCAGCGTCCGAGTCGCCTCGAACCTGTTCCACGCGGCCGCGCGCCTGCTCGGCCAGCACCTCCGCCTCCTTCGCGGCGGTCTCGATGCCCTCACGGCGCTCCATGATCGCGAGCAGCTCGTCCTCCCGATCGGAGATCCGGCGCTTCAGGTTCTCGATCTCGTGTCCGATCGCATCGAGCTCGCGCGCGTTCGCGACCGAACCGCTGGACATCCGGCGCTGTTCGGCCCCGGTCTTCTGCGTCAGGGAATCGATCTCGTGCTCGACCTTGGAACCGTCGCGGTCGAGCGCATCGAGCTGCAGCCGCAGCTCGCCGAACGCCGCCTCGGCCTCGTCTGCGGCACCCCGCGCGGCGTCGAGCTCGGCGCCCGATGACAGGGCCTTCGCCCGAGCCCGGAGCCGGTCGATCCTGAGATCGAGATCCTGGAGCTCGAGCAGGTGCGCGGTCGATGCCATCGGCGGGCAAGGGTAGCCGATGGCCGCATCAGGCCCGGGTGTGACTTGGGCGCAGGTCGTTGCGTCCCCCCCGGCCATGGCCTACGGTCGCCGCGGCGAAGGAGGTGCCGGATGTCGTTCGGAGACGCCGTCAGGACGTGTTTCAGCAAGTACGCCGAGTTCACGGGCCGGGCGGGCCGGCCCGAGTATTGGTGGTTCTTCCTCTCGTACGTGATCGTCTACATCGTCGCGGCGATCATCGGCAGCGCGCTGAACGCCAGCTGGTTGGTGTGGATCCCGCTCCTCGTGTACCTGGTGCCATCGATCGCGGCCGCCGTTCGCCGGCTGCACGACACGGGCCGCTCAGGCTGGTGGTACCTCATCGGCCTCGTCCCGTTCGTCGGGTTCATCATCCTGCTCGTGTTCCTCGCAGGCGAGGGCAACCCAGGGCCGAACGAGTACGGGCCCCCGCCGGGCATGGCGTCGCTGCCGGGCGGCGGCGCACCACCACCTCCCCCACCGCCCGCGTCTGTCTCTTATACACATCTCCGAGCCCACGAGACCATTCACGC
>JBKPRM010000287.1:0-10655 GCA_046734555.1 Actinomycetota bacterium
CTGCCGCGCTCGATGGCATACCTGCCGCCCCCGAGCGTGATGCTCGCGATGTTGCGCTCCTCCGGGTTCCCCTCGGCGCGTCGGCTCTCGCTCACCGGGGGCATCACCCAGCTGTTCGTCGGGACCCGCGCGTGACGGCCGAGCGCCTGGGTGGTTCGTTCGACCTGCTCGCCGCGTGGCAGGAGGGCGGCTTCTTCTTCGAGCGTGGCGGCCTCGGCGTCTCGACCGGGCCAGGCGGCCAGACCTCGGTCGCGGACGTGCCGGCACGGCTGCGGATGATGCCGGCGGGAGCGGTGGCCGGCGGGGTGCTGCCGTTCGAAGGCGGCGGCCGGTTGATCGTCGGCGAGGCACAGGTCCGCCGGACCGACCCGTTTGTGACGACGCGCATCGGCGAGGTCGGACAGCCCGTCCTCGTCACGGGGCTCGTCCCGGCTGCAGCCTTCGCCGCCGCCGAACTGGCGCCGGCGCCAAGCCCTGCGGTCTACATGGGGGCCGTGCAGGAGGCCGGGCGGCGGATCCGCGCGGGAGAGCTCCGCAAGGTTGTGCTCGCGCGGACGATCGAGGTCGCCGGTGACCGTGCGTTCGACGCGCGACGACTCGCGCATCGGCTTCGCGCGGTGGATCCCGGCGCGTACTCGTTCATCGCGCCGACGGAGGAGGGCGTGTTGGTGGGCGCCTCACCGGAGCTGCTCGTGTCGCGGCACGGCACCGAGGTGCGGTCGGTTCCGCTGGCGGGCTCGGCGCCGCGTTCGGGCGATCCCGACGTCGACCGTGCCAACGCCGACGCGTTGGCCGCTTCCCCGAAGGACCGCGAGGAGCATGCAGCGGTGGTGGACGCGATCATCGCGACGTTGCGGCCACTCTGCGAAACGCTCGCATGGGACGAGGAGCCCGCGCTATACGAAACGCCGAACGTCTGGCACCTGGCGACGCGTTTCCGCGGTCGACTCCGCGAACCGGCCCCGTCCGCATCGGAGCTCGCGCTCGCTCTGCATCCCACACCTGCGGTCGGCGGCGCGCCACGGGACGAGGCCCTTGCCGTGCTTCACCAGCTCGAAGGGTTCGACCGAGGGAGCTACGCCGGGCCGGTGGGGTGGGTCGACGCCGACGGCGACGGGGAGTGGGCGGTCGCGCTTCGGTGCGCGCTGTTGCGAGGTGATCGCGCGACCCTGTATGCCGGCGCCGGGATCGTCGGCGACAGCCTGCCGGAGGCCGAGCTCGAGGAGACCGAGCGGAAGTTCCGGGCGTTCCTGGACGCGCTCCGTTGGGGGTGAGCTAGCGCGAGGCGAGCGCGTCCCCGACCTTGTCGCGAAGTTCCGTGCGCCGGCCACGGTCGCGCTCCGCATCGATCTCGACCTCGATGACCTGTACACCTCCCGCTGCGATCGCTCGGTCCAACGCCTCGGGGAGCTCGGTCGCCCGAGCGACGAGGAGGTGACCGGCCGATGCAGCCGCGCAGACTGTGGCGATCGATGCGGGGTGGGGCGTCAGGAAGAGCTCATCGAACTCGGGGAGCGTGGCTTGTTCGAGGATCGAGAAGATCTGACCGCCGCCGTTGGCCAGCACCACGAAGACCGCGTCAACGCCGAGCCGTGAGGACCAGAGCAGGGCGCCGGCGTCGTAGAGGAACGAGAGGTCACCGAGCAGTGCGACGGTCGGGCCTGCCGTTCCTGCCGCGGCTCCGAGCGCGGTCGAGACCGCCCCGTCGATGCCGCTCGCGCCCCTGTTGCCGATGACACGGATCAGGTCTGGCGGGTTCCAGATCCGCGGGGGCCGGCGCGGCGCCATGAACTGATCCAGGTCGCGGACCGGCAATGACGATCCGACGACGAGCGTCGCCCCGTGCGGCAGGAACGATGCGACGTCACGCGCGACGCGACCTTCGAACGGTTCCCTCCAACGGTCGAGCTCGCGATCGACGGTCGCCCTCGCGACGAGGTCGGCTGATCGCCACGCGTCCAGCCAGCCGTCGTCCGCGGCACGGATCTCGAAGGCGTCGCGCTCGTCCCAAGCGAGCGCTGCGAAGCGCTCGGGGTCTTCGTCGATCCGTTGGGATGCGCGGTGGCCCGGGTCGGGATCGAGGTGGTCCCGGTCGAGAACCACCAACGCGTCCGCCTCCGCGACGAGCGCCTGCGCCGTTCGGGTGGTCGGTGTCGCGCCGACCTGCAGCACGACTTCGGGTCTGTGGGCGCCGAGCCATCGCTCGTCGCCGAGCAGGAACTGCCCGGCGCCGAGCGCACGACCGGCCTCCGATGCGTCGAGCCGGAGTCCGCTCACGGGCTCCGCGATGACGGGCCATGAGAGCAGCTTCCCGAGAGACAGCAGGGACAAGGTTCTGGGATGGCGGAGCGACCCGATCGCGATCAGGCCGCGCCGCCCGCCGGCTGATCCGAGGAACGAGCGAACCGCGTCGTGAGTGTCCGGACGTCCTGCCACCGTCTCGGGGGCGTCGTCGGCGAACGTCATCGACCCGGCCGACCCTGTCTCCGTTGCCTCCTCGGGCGTCAGCGGCTCCGCGAACGAGCAGTTGATGTGGACGGGGCCTGGCAGCGGTTCGATCGATGACGCGGCGGCTGCGTGTCCGGCGCGGAACCAATCGGGCGCCTCCCGGCTCGTATCCGGAAGCGGCGGCTCCAGGTATGCCCGTACGTAGCTTCCGAACAACTCGACCTGGTCGATCGTCTGGTTCGCGCCGGTCCCGCGGAGATGCGGTGGTCGGTCCGCCGTTAGCGCGATCAGGGGAACACGCGACTGCGAGGCCTCCACGATCGCCGGGAACAGCTCGGCTGCCGCCGTCCCACTGGTCGTCACGATGGCGACCGGCGCCTCGGTCACCCTGGCGAGCCCGAGGGCGAAGAAGGCGGCGCTGCGCTCATCCAGATGCACGTGCACGTGGACCCGCTCTTCCCGCGAGGCGGCAAGCGCGAGCGGTGTGGAGCGTGAGCCCGGCGAGAGGCACGCATGTCGGACGCCGCCCTCCGCCAGGGACGCGAACAGGGCCGTCGCTGCAGCGAGCGCGACGTCGCCTCTTCCCATCACGCCACCGTGTGACCGAGCGCGAGTCCGAGCGTCAGCAGCGCCCCCGTCGCGGCGTGCAGCTTCGCGGTCCCGACGAGCACCGGTATCAGTTCGTGGCCCGTCGCGGTCCGCGACCCTTCGATCGGCCCGATCGCGAGGAACCATGACGCGAGGCCGAACAGACCCCACGGGGTCAAGCCCGCGTCGTGAGAGAGGAGGTACACGAGGTACCCGATCACGATCGTCACGAACGCTCCCACGATCGAGCCCGCGTACACGTTCCGCGCGGCGCGGTCGCCGATCCGCACGGCGAGCGTCCGCTTGCCGCCCGCGAGGTCGGTGGCGATGTCGCGGATGTTGTTCGCCTCGAGGATCGCCACCGCGAGCAGACCCATCGCGGCGCCCGACCACCACGCCGCCGCCGGGACGGTCTCGATCATCACGAAGCTCGTGCCGCACGTCGCCAGCAACCCGAAGAACACGAACACCATGAGCTCGCCGAGGCCGAGCCCGGCGTACGGCCGCGGTCCTCCGCTGTAGATCAGTGCCGCCACGATCGCGAGGGCCCCGACGGCGAGCACGAGCGCCGGCTCGGTCGCCAGCGCCAGTGCCAAGCCGGCGAACCCGGCCACCGCGATCGACGAGAGCGCCGCGACGAGGACCGCGCGGGCCGAGGCGGCACCCGTCTGCGTCAGACGCGGAGGACCGACCCGCTCGTGGGTGTCGACCCCCTTCATGCCGTCGAACGCGTCGTTCGCGAAGTTGACCCCGATCTGCAGACCGATCGCGACCAGCAGTGCCGCGACCAGGCGCCACCACACGACGTGTCCGGCGGCTGCCGCACCGACGAGGACCGGCATCACGCCCGCGCCGAGCGTTCGCGGCCGCGCGCCGCGCCACCAGGTGGCAAGGTTCATGGGCGCTTCGGGAACCGCGAGAAGTCGGGCGCCCGCTTCTCCGTGAACGCGTCGCGCCCTTCCTGCGCCTCCTCGGTCATGTAATAGAGGAGCGTGGCATCGCCCGCGAGATGCTGAACGCCGGCGAGGCCGTCGACGCCCGCGTTGTACCCCGACTTCAGCAGCCGGAGCGCGAGCGGCGACTTCTCGAGCAGCTCCTCGGCCCAGCGCAGCGCCGTCGACTCCAGCTCCTCGACCGGGACGACCGCGTTCACGAGTCCCCAGTCGAGCGCGGTCGGGGCGTCGTACTGCCGGCAGAGGAACCACACCTCTTTCGCCCGCTTCTCGCCGACCTGCCTCGCGAGCAGGCCGATCCCGTAGCCGCCATCGAACGAGCCGACCCGCGGGCCGGTCTGCCCGAACCGCGCGTTGTCGGCGGCGATCGTCAGGTCGCAGCACAGATGCAACACATGACCGCCACCGATGGCGTATCCGGCAACCATGGCGATGACCGGCTTCGGGAACCGCCTGATCTGGATCTGCAGGTCGAGGACGTTCAGCCGGCCGATGCCCTGCTCGTCGACGTAGCCGTCATCGCCACGGATCTTCTGGTCCCCACCCGAGGAGAAAGCCTCGGGGCCTTCGCCGGTGAGGATGACGACACCGACGGCGGGGTCGTCACGAGCCAGCTCGAACGCGTGGATCAGCTCCGTGGTCGTGAGCGGACGGAACGCGTTGCGCACCTCCGGGCGGTCGATCGTGATCTTCGCGATGCCGTCGGCGATCTCATACCGGATGTCCGTCCACTCGCCTCGCTGCTGCCACTCAACCATATGACCACCAACTCCTAGAGCGCGTACTCGAACGGTTAGGCTACCGGACATGGAAGGGTCGGCGCATCGTTGGGCGACCCCTGGCGAGCTCGTCGCCTATGCGCTGCCGCCCGGGTTCCACTGGCTCGAGATCGTGGCCGCGCACGCGCACTCGGGCGCCTCGTTCATGCCGATCGACGTCCGGCTGTCCCCGGCAGAACAGCGACACCTCATCGAGCGGGCGCGACCGGCCGTCGTCGTAAGACCTCACGAAGAGACGATCCTCGCCGACGCCGCGCCGACCGATCCCGAGCGCGCATGGGCTCTCGTTGCCACGAGCGGGACGAGCGGTGAGCCGCGTGTCGCGCAGCTCTCGCTGCGTGCGGTTGGGTCGGCCCTCGCCTCCTCGTTGGACGTGTTGGAGCTGTCCGCGTACGACCCCTGGGTCTCGTGCCTATCTCCGGCACACATCGGCGGGCTGTTGGTCCTCTGTCGAGGCGCGCTCACGGGTTCGCCGATCACGATCCTCGACCGCTTCGAACCCGGAGCCCTGATGGCCGAAGCGCCTGCGGGAGCACACGTGTCCCTCGTTCCCACGATGCTCGACCGGCTCGTCCGCGGCGGGGCCGAGCTGGGACGGCTCGGCAGGATCTTGCTCGGCGGCGCGGCGCTCGACCCCCGTCTCCGGCGGGCCGCCGAGGCGTTGGGCGGGCGCATCGTCGAGACGTACGGGTCGACCGAATCCTGCGGCGGCGTGGTCTACGACGGCGTCGCGTTCCCGGGTACGGCGATCAGGATCGCCGACGGGGGAGAGATCCAGATGTCCGGGCCCACGGTGATGGAGGGCTACCGGGGCGACGCGACGGCGACCGCGGGGGCCTTCACGGGCGACGGATGGCTGCGGACGCACGACGTCGGGCATCTCGCCGCGGATGGCCGGCTCCGCGTGTCGGGCCGAGCTGACGAGGCGATCCGCACCGGGGCGGAGACCGTCTGGCCGCAGGAGGTCGAAGACGTGCTCCGGCGACATCCCAGGGTCGCCGAGGTCGCGGTCGCGGGCCGCCTCGACCCCGAGTGGGGCGAACACGTCGCGGCATGGGTTGTGCCGGCCGATCCCCACCGTGCGCCGACGCTGGAGGAACTCCGGGAGCATTGCCGGGAGGAGCTCGCGCGCTTCAAGGCGCCGCGAGAGCTGCATATCGTGAAGACCCTGCCTCGGACCGCGGGCGGCAAGCTGCGGCGGTCTGCGCTGGCATGAAGAAGGCCCGAGCGAGGGAGGGGTTCGCTCGGGCCTTCAGTCTCCGGGACCGCCGAGGGGGTTGGCGGGTCCCTGAGGTCGTTGGCGTTACCGGACACTTCGACCCTGGGCCGTCGCGGCTGGATACCCGGTATCGGGTAAGCGTCAGCCGACGGTGATGGCGCCGTGCTTCACGGCGAAGGCGACCGCCTCGAGCTTCGAGTGCACCCGCAGCTTGCCGAGGATGTTCCGGACGTGCGTCTGGACGGTCTGCGGGCTGATGTACAGCTCCGCGGCGATGTCGTCGTTGCGCTTGCCTGCCGCGAGCATCGACAGGATCTGGCGCTCCCGCTCGGTCAGGTCGTTCAGCAGCGCCAGCGCATCGCGCTGCTCCTCGCGTTCCCGCGCCACCTGCGCGAGCAGTCTCGTCAGCGTGACCGGGTCGATCAGCACCTCGCCCTCGGCGGCGGCCTTCGTGGCCTTCAAGATCTCGTCGGCCGGCATGTCCTTGGACAGGAACCCCGACGCCCCAGCCTCGACCGCCTCGACCAGCAGTCGGTCGTCGTCGTGGGCCGTCATCACGACGACCTTCGTCGAGGGCGAACGCTCCTTGATGCGACGGGTCGCCTCGATCCCCGTCATCTCGGACCCTTTGAAGATGATGTCCATCAAGACGACGTCGGGCAGTTGCTCGGCGGACAGCATCACGCCTTCCTCGGGTGTGTGCACCGGCGGCGAGACGAGCGTCAGGGTGGGGTCGACACCGACCACCATCGAGAGCGCATCCGTCAGCACCTTGTGGTCGTCGCAGATCAGCAACGACACGTGGGCGGAGCTATCCGTCACTTGAGTCCCTCCAGCGGAAGGCGGATCTGCAGGATGGTACCCCCATGCGCGCCGGTGGCGACGACGGCCTCGCCACCGTGTTCCCGCGCGATCGAGCGAACCACGAACAGACCGAGGCCGGATCCGGGACGATCCTCATACCCGTTCGGGCGCCATCGACAGAACTTCTGGAACACCGTCTCCCGCATGTCCTCGGGTATCCCGGGACCCCGGTCCTCGATCTCGAGGACGGCCGTTGCCTCTTCCGATCGGCCGCGCACGTCGATCGGCTCGCCGGGCGGTGAGAACTTCATCGCGTTCTCGAGGCCCTGACGGACCGCTTCGGCCAGCCATCGATCGTCGATCCGGGCTTGGACATCGGGGTCGACCTCGACACGGACGTCACGGTTCCCAACCTCCGCGTCGTGCACGCCCTGCAGCACGGGGCCTTCGAGGTCGCGGATGACGAGGTGGAACGGCAATGTGCCGGCGTCGGTCTTCAAGCCGAGCGACATCTGGTCGGCGACGCGCAACAGGCGCAGTGATTCCTGCTCGATCATCCCGACGAACTCGAGGCGCTCGGCGTCGCCCAGCCGTGCGTAACTCGTCCGCAAGGAGCCGGCTACGGATCGGATCGTGCCGGCCGGGCCTCGAACGTCATGGGCGACGATGCTCGCGATCTCCGCGCGTCCCTCCATCACCTGGGCGGCGCGGTCGCTCGCCCGGCGCTGCCGCACCGCCTCCGTTCGCTGCGACGACAGGACCCCGAGGAGCGTCGCGACCACGGCGACCGACGGGATGTACGCGAACCACAGCAGCGCGACCTCCGTGCTCCACCGCGACGGATCTTCGCTCACGAGCAGCCACAACGCGGCGGCGACGAGCAGCAGCGCGAAGGATGCGCCCCCGACCCATCGGTGCCAGCCGCCGCGCGTGATCGCCCGCGCGGCCGAGACGAGTGCGAGCGCCGCAAGGACCACGGCCTCGACGCGGTAGACCACGTCGCTTCCGACCGGAAGCAGCGCCCCAACGAGGATCGCTGCCCCGATGTTGGGAACGGCGACGAGCACCGTGACGGTCGACGGCCGAAGCGGCGGCCTGCCGCGGCGATCGCGCCACGGAACCGTGAACGCGAGGCAGGCCGCGAACGTGATCGCTCCCACGATCGGGCCGTACTTCCCAAGGGCGACGAGCCAGGTGTCTGCGGAGAAGGTCTCGCTGGTGGAGCGCACGGCGTCGCTGATCGTGGCGACCAGGAACCACGACGTGAGGGCGGCAGCGCCGGCAGCGATGAGCATGAGCGAGGGGTCGCGACGTGTCCGATAGCCGTTGCCCGCAACGAGAGCGAGCGCTCCGCCGATCCCCCACGTGAGGGCCAGCCAGCTGTCGTCGAACGGCCGGTACCAGACCGCGAGGAGGCCCAGGGCGCCGGCGGTGACGGCGACCGCGGCTGCTCCGGACCAGTGCTCCCAGAGCTTCACCGGGCGAGCATAGGGCCCGTTCGGACCGCCTCCGGGAGGGCACCTACGAGTAGCTGTGCTCCTCGTCCGGGAACGACCCCGACCCGACGTCGTCCACGAACGCCTCGACGGCCTCGGTCATCACGCCCCGAAGGTCCGCATACTTCTTCGCGAGCTTCGGCACCGTCTCGTTCAGACCCAGCAGGTCGTTGATCACGAGGACCTGAGCGTCGGTCTCACCGCCGGCGCCGATCCCGATCGTCGGGACGTGCAGCTCGCGCGTGATCTCGGCGCCGAGCTCCGCGGGCATCGCCTCGAGCACGATCGAGAACGCTCCGGCCTTCTCCAGGTTGTGGGCCTGATCGAGCACGCGCTGCGCCGCCTCACCGCGGCCCTGCACCTTGTAGCCCCCGAGGCCGTAGACGGACTGCGGCGTGAGACCGACGTGCGCCATGACGGGGATCCCGACGTCGACGAGCCGGTGCACCAGCTCGAGCTGCGGGCCCTCGATCTTGACCGCGTGGGCACCCCCTTCCTTGATCAGTCGCCCGGCGTTGCGGACGCCGTCGTCGGTCGACGCCTGGAACGACATGAAGGGCATGTCGCCCACCACCATCGCGCGCTCGACACCACGAGTGACCGCACGCGTGTGATGCAGCATCTCCTCCATCGTGACGGGCAGCTCGTTCGCGTACCCCAAGACGTTGCGTCCGACGGTGTCGCCGACGAGCAGGACGGGGACACCGGCATGGTCGAGGATCTGGGCGGTCGGGAAGTCGTACGCGGTGAGCATCGCCCACCGCGTGCCGTCGGCCTTCCATACGCGAAGGTCGTTGATCGTGATCACTGCTCGCACCTCCTGGGAGTGCACGGCTGTATCCCGCGATTCTAGCCCCGGGCGAGCGGTCTAGGAGATGGTGAAGTCGGCTGCCGCGACCGGACGGTAGGAATCGTCCACGAGCAGCATCGCGGTGTACTCGCCGGGGGGCAGCGGGAACGTGCCGGTGGCCTTCGGCCCGAGCAACGCCGAGCCCTCGACGGTGGCCCCCGTGTAGACCCACAAGAGGTAGGAGGCGACGTGTGGATCCGCGCCGCGGTGATAGATCCCGATCCAGTCCCACCGGTTCCCGGGGGCACCCGTCCAGGAGACATCGATCGGATCGCCCGGCGCGATGTTCCTCGGCACGCGAAGCGTCGGCCCCTCGCCGGGCGCCGTGAGCCAGACGCTCGTCGTTGCGATCGTCTGGGCGTTCGCATCGGAGAGCTCGACGTCGTAGCGACCAGGCTGCCACCCACCGGTCGACACCGTCGTGGAGCCGTCGCCGGCCGAGATCGGTATCGGGTCGACCGGCGAACCCCCCGAAGGCCGCAGCAGCGTGACCTCTCCGGCAGGGGTGCTTGCGTGGTAGCGAAGCACGATGTCGTCGCCGATCGATCCGACGAGCTGGTCGGCGGAGACGAGGTTCGGCGGGGTCGCCGGCGTCACCTCGAACGTCGAGACGAGACCGCGGTGGTCGCTCGGCCATGGATCGACGACGTCTTCCCCGATGACGACGCTGTCGAGGGCCGTCGCCGGTCCGATCGACTGCACGTAGTCGATCCGGTCCTCGGACGCGTGCGCGCCGGGATTCCAGCCGTTGTTCCTCGCGTCCGGCCGCGCGGCAGGCCAGGTGATGCCGGGATCCGCGACGGGGTCGGGATGCACCTGCCGGTAGGAGTCCGAGAAGCCGAGCTGCGCGAGCGTGTCGGTGACCGGCCAGTCGAGCGGGTACCTGATCTGCGGCCGCGTTCCGACCGTGGCGTCCGTCCAATCGAGGTGGGAGGGCGAGTTGTAGTCACCGACGAGGAAGCTCGGCACGCCGGAATCTCCGAGCGCCGACAGGGCGTCCGCGTACGGCTCGATCGCCGGCACTCGGACCTTCCGCTCGAAGTCCAGGACCGCATCGGCGGACTCGCCGGTTCGAACCTTGTTCGGGCCGTAGGACCCAGACGGCAGATGGACGTTCCCGATCGCGATCACCCGCCCCGGCGACACCTCGGCGTAGATGTACGCCAGCGGGTCGTCGGGCGCATGCACGAGCGGCAGCCGCGACACGAGCTGGCGACGGACGTCGTAGTAGGGCCACCCGAGCGCTTCCGCGAGGCGGGGGATGTGGCCCCATGCCTCCTCGATGCCGATGACGTCCGCGTCGAGCGCTTCCGCTGCCGCGACCGTCTGATCCCAATCCACCACGACGCCGCCGTACTCTATGTTCAACTCCCCGATCCGAACCCGGGATGCATCGGCGGTCGACGATGGGGTAGAGCCGGTGCATGCGACCAGCAGGAGGACGCATCCGACGAGGAGCCCACGCCTCATGGTTCGCGACGATATGCGCAGCGCCCGTGCGGTCGTACGGGCCGCGTT
>JBKPRM010000288.1:0-12081 GCA_046734555.1 Actinomycetota bacterium
AACCTGAATCCTGCGCGTCTGCCAATTCCGCCACTCGCCCGTGGGGATGTGAATGGTAACAGTGGCTCAGTGCGGGCCTGCTGGGAGGAGTCCCTCCCAATGACCCTTGCACGCCAACGCGGACGCTTGCCGGGAGCCATGTCTGGGACCACCGAACCGCGACAGACCGGGCGGTAGGAGGGGCCCGCGCAGCGCACCTACCGCCACAACTCCTGATGCCGAACCTTCGAGACTTCGAACGACGATTGGGAGGCCTCGTCGAGGGCCTCTTCGCCAAGACGTTCCGTTCCGGCGTGCAACCGGTCGAGATCGCGAAACGGGTGGTGCGCGCCATGGACGATGGCAAGCAGGTAGCCGTGAGCGAGGTCTGGGCCCCCAACCACTTCGAGATCTCGCTGTCGAACGACGATGCCCCGAAGTTCCAGCAGATCGAGACCGCGCTCGTCGCGGAGCTCAGTACCGTGATCCTCGACAACGCGAGCGAACGCGGATGGGGCCTCGTCGGGCCGCCTGAGGTCGAGATGTTCGTCGACCAGAAGCTCCGGCGGGGTGACCTGGTGGTCGAGGGCACGCTCGTACAAGGCGAGCAACCGGTCGAGCGCCCGGCAGCGCCAGCGACGAAGGCCAAGCGCGCCCAGCTCCGCGTCCACGAGAACGGCGCCGAGCGCGCGATCCCCCTCGACAAAGAGCTCCTCACGATCGGGCGACTGAGCGAGTGCGATGTCGTCATCGACGACACCGGCGCCTCGCGCCGGCATGCGCAGATCCGGACGGTCGGTGGCGTGTCCACGTTGACCGACCTCGGCAGCACGAACGGCACCAAGGTGAACGGGCGTGACGTCCAGTCCACCGAGCTGAGCGACGGCGACACGATCACGGTGGGAGCGACCCAGATCGAATACCGGAGCGGCTGATGCTTGGCGCCGCCGTCGAGCCGTTCGCGCTCTCGGCCCTGAAGTACGGGCTGCTCGCGCTGTTGTTCCTGTTCATCTGGCGCGCCATGCGGTGGGTCGTGCGCGGGCTCGGGGTCGACCGCTCGCCGCAGCCGGAGGGCGGCAACGGGCGCGCCGCCCCGTCTCCCGCCCGCCCGAGCATGCTGCTCGTCCAGGCCGACGGACAGCGTGCGCGCTCGGTCCGCCTCGACGGCTCCACCACGATCGGACGCGGGGTCGAATGCGAGCTGCGCCTGGATGACACCTACGTGTCACAGCAGCACGCGAGGATCTTCGACCGTGGCGGCAACTGGTACGTCGAGGATCTGGGCTCGACGAACGGCACGTTCGTGAACGAGCAGAAGCTCGTTGCGCCGGCGATGCTCACGCCCGGCGACAAGATCCGCATCGGCACGACCACCGTGGAGCTCCGGCGATGAGGATCGTCTCCGGGGTCGCGACCGACACGGGCCGCGTGCGTGACCACAACGAGGATTCCTACGTCGTCGAGCCGCCGCTGTACGCGATCGCCGACGGCATGGGCGGCGCCAAGGCGGGAGAGGTTGCCTCGCAGCTCGCGCTCGAAACGATCATCGACATGCAGCGGACCGGTGAGACGACGCTCGAGGACGAGGTCCGCCAGGCCAACCGCGTGGTGTTCGCTCGCTCGGAGGAAGACACCAAGTTCTCCGGCATGGGCACGACGCTGACAGCCGTGCTCGCGTCCGCCGAGGCCCTCCATCTGGTGCACGTCGGGGACAGCCGCGCCTATCTGCTGCGGGAGGGACGACTGCGGCAGCTGACGCGCGACCACACGCTGGTCGACCGGATGGTCGAGGCCGGCGAGATCAGCCGGGACGAGGCGGACGTGCACCCGCACCGCAACGTGTTGCTGCGCGCCCTCGGCACCGAGCCCAAGGTCGACGTCGAGGCCCAAGACGTCGGGCTGCTCGAGGGCGACCGCATCCTGATCTGCTCCGACGGGCTGACCGACATGGTCACCGAGGATCAGATCATGGCGATCCTCGACGTGACGGAGGGCAACCCGCAGGACGCCGCCGACCGACTCGTGCGCGCCGCGAACCGGGCCGGCGGCATCGACAACATCACGGCGATGGTCCTGGAGGTGCAGACCGGCGAACCCGAGGCCGGCACCGTCGCCCCCGCGCCGGCCCCGTCCGCAGCCGCGCCGGCTCGACGCAAGCCCTGGCGCGCGGTCGTCGCGGTGATCGCCCTCGTCGTGATCGTGTTCGCCGCCTACACAGCCTTCCGTTCCTACGTCGACAGCCAGTGGTACGTCGGCGTCAGCAACGGGCACGTGGCGATCTACCAGGGCATCCCAGCCGCCCCGTTCGGGATCGAGCTGTCCCACGTCGACGAGGAGACAGACGTCGACGCGGCTGCGGTCCAACGGCTGCAGACGTTCCCCGACCTGGCCGAGGGCATCAACTTCGACAGCCGGGACGCCGCCGCAGCAGCGATCCAGCAGATGCGAGACGACCTCGAGAAGCAAGAGCGGCAGCACCGATGAGCACGGCCGTCGCTGCTGCATCGCCTCGCGCACGGCGTTCGCGCACGGGGTTCGCCGCCGTCGTGATCGCGGTCATCGCGAGCATCCTCGCCTACGGGCTGCAGGGTCTCGGGGTCGAGGGCGAGCAACCAGCCAACCTCGTGGCCTACGGCGTTGGGTTCGCGGCGCTGGCCTTCGCCGGGTGGTACGCGGTGCGCAGGTTCGCCCGATGGGCCGACCCGATCCTCTACCCCACCGCGGTCCTGCTCGGCGGGCTCGGCCTCGCGATGCTCTATCGCCTGATGAGCGCGCGCGGCTATCCGGGCTACGCGACGGAGCAATCGGTGTGGCTGCTGATCGGGCTCGTCGCGTTCATCGTGACGTTGTTCCTGATCAAGGATGTGCGGCAGCTCGACGCGTACACGTACACGATCGGTCTCGCCGGTCTGGTCCTGCTGCTGTTGCCGGTCCTCCCGGGCATCGGCAGCGAGATCAACGGGGCCCGGCTGTGGATCGACCTCGGCTTCGTTCGCTTCCAGCCCGCCGAGATCGGGCGCATCCTGATCGTGATCTTCCTCGCCTCCTACTTGGGGCAGCGGCGTGAACTGCTCGCCGCGGGCGTCGGCCGCTTCGGTCTGCCGCGTGCCAAGGATCTCGGCCCGATCCTGCTCGCGTGGAGCGCGTCGCTCGTCGTGCTCTTCCTGGAACGCGATCTCGGCGCGTCGCTGCTGCTGTTCGGCGTGTTCATCGTGATGCTGTGGGTCGCGACCGGGCGGTGGGCATACCTCGTGCTCGGGCTCATCCTGTTCGCGATCGGGGCCTACATCGGGTACCTCGCGTTCTCGCACGTGCAGGTGCGCGTCGACGCGTGGCTCCACGCGATGGACCCGAAGAAGGTCGCCGACGAGGGCTACCAGCTCTCGCAGGGGTGGTTCGCGCTCGCGTCGGGCGGGATGGTGGGGACCGGTCTCGGGCTCGGGTCGCCGACGCTGATCCCCTACGTCGGGAGCGACTTCATCCTCGCCGCCTTCGGGGAGGAGCTCGGCATGCTCGGCGTCGCGGCCGTGCTGCTCCTCTATCTGGTGCTCGTGGGACGAGGGCTCCGCATCGCGATCGAACGGCACGACAGCTTCGAGAAGCTGCTCGCCGTCGGACTCACGACGGTCGTCGGGCTCCAGGTGTTCGTGATCGCCGCCGGGGTGCTCAGGCTGATCCCGCTGACCGGCGTGCCCTTACCGCTGCTCAGCTACGGCGGCACCAGCCGGGTCGCGACGGCGGTCGTCCTCGCGCTGCTGATCCGAACCTCGTCGGGGCCCTGGTTCCCGTCGCGGCGCGAACGGCGGCGGCCACCCGCCGAACAGGACGCATCCGATGGATAAGCAGATCCGGCGGCTCGGCATCGCCTTCGTCGGACTGTTCGCCGTGCTCTTCGCACAGGTGGCCTACGTCCAGGTCGTGGCGGCCGACGACATCGCGAACAATCCCGCGAACGCCCCGCGCCAGATCGCCGCGCAGTACGCGGTCGAGCGGGGGCAGATCCTCGCCGCCAACCTGACGACGGTGCTCGCCACGTCGGAGGCGAACCCCGACCCCGAATCGCCCTATCGGTTCCTCCGGAAGTATCCGGGCAAGGCGCTGTGGGGGCAGATCACCGGCTACTACTCGCGGATCTACGGGCTCAGCGGTCTCGAGCAGGCGATGGATCCCTACCTGTCCGGCAACGCACCGGAGTTCACGACGCAGAACCTGACGGACATCCTGTTCCACCGGCCCAAGCGCGGCGGCAGCGTGATCACGACGCTGATCCCGCGGGTGCAGTTCGCAGCGGCCAAGGCGCTCGGCGTCCATCAGGGCGCGGTCGTCGCGCTCAACCCGCAGAACGGCGACATCTACGCGATGTACTCCAACCCGAGCTTCGATCCGAACGCGCTGTCGTCCGGCACCCCGGACCAGATGCGCAACGCCTGGGAGGAACTGACGAGCGACCCCGATCACCCGCTCGTCTCGCACGCGTTCCAGGATCTCTACCTGCCCGGGTCGAGCTTCAAGACGATCACGGCGAGCGCAGCGCTCGAGAACCGCTGGGGACCGACCAAGTCGTGGAAGAACCCGCACCACCTCGAGCTGCCGGGGACGGACGCGCACATCGAGAACTTCGGCGACGAGTTCTGCAACGGCGGGAGTTCCACCGTCACGATGGAACAGGCGTTCACGTCGTCGTGCAACGTGCCGTTCGCCGAGATCGGCATGGCGCTGGGCGCCGACAAGCTCGCGACGCAGGCCCAGGCCTATGGACTCTGTCGCACCCAGCCCGTCGAGGGCGCGTCGACCTCGTGCCTCGATGACACGATCCCGTTCGTGCTGGATTGGCAAAGCGGCCGGTTCCCCGATCCCTCGTACTTCCAGAACAACGACGCAGCCCTCGCGCGATCGGCGATCGGGCTCGACAACGACCAGCTGAACCCACTGCATCTCGCCCTGATCGCGTCCGCGATCGCGAACGGCGGCACGATGTTCGAGCCGCGCCTCGTGACCGAGGTCCGCGACGCGAACGGTGAAACGCTCCGCAACTTCGCAGCGACGGAGTACTCGCACCCCCTCACGGCGCAAAGCGCCGTCGACATGCGGGAGATGATGGTCAACGTCGTCGAGTCCGGGACCGGCACCCTCGGGCAGATCCCGAACGTCGTCGTCGCCGGCAAGACCGGCACGGCGGCCAACCTCACCGGTCCGCCGAACGCCTGGTTCACCTCGTTCGCACCAGCGGGCTCCGGCCAGAAGGCCACCATCGCGGTAGCGGTTATCGTCCTCGACGGCGGCGATCTCGGGGACGAGGCGACCGGTGGGCAGGTCGCGGCCCCCATCGCCAAGGCGATCATGGAGTCGTATCTCTCACCGTGAGACGAGTGAAGGACGGACGTGGACCAAGAACGGCTCGCTGAGCGCTACCGGGTCGAGGCGCGGATCGGCCAGGGCGGGATGGCCGAGGTCTACCGCGGGTTCGACCCATCGCTCGACCGGATGGTCGCGATCAAGGTGCTCGTGCACCCCTTCGACCGCGACGCGGGCTTCGTCGCGCGCTTCCGCAGGGAGGCCCAGGCCGCCGCGCGTCTGAACCATCCGAACATCGTCGGGGTCTACGACGCCGGTGCCGATGGCGACACGCAGTTCATCGTGATGGAGTACATCGAGGGGCGCACCCTCGCATCGTTCCTCGCGGGTGGCGGCGCGCCGACACCGGAGCAGGCCGTCGAGCTGACGGAGAAGGTTGCGGCGGCCCTCGAAGCCGCGCACCAGCACGGGATCGTCCACCGAGACATCAAGCCGGCGAACATCATGGTGACGCGCACCGGCGAGGTGAAGGTGATGGACTTCGGCATCGCGCGTCTGCAGACCGACGCGACGGCGCCGCAGACCTCCTCGGTGATCGGCACGCCAGCGTATTTCTCCCCCGAACAGGCGCAGGGACAGCCGGTCGACGCCCGCTCCGACATCTATTCCCTCGGGTGCGTGCTGTATGAACTGTTGGCCCATCGCCAGCCGTTCACCGGGGACACACCGGTCGCGGTCGCCTACAAGCAGGTGAACGAGGTGCCGCCGGCGCCGTCGGCCTTCAACGACCAGGTACCGCCTGCGCTCGACGCCGTGGTCATGAAGTGCATGGCGAAGAATCCGGCGAACCGGTATCAGACGGCTCAGGAACTGATCGCCGATCTGGAACGCGTCCGCAACGGCTTGGACGTCGAGGCCACACCGCTGATGCCGATGTCCGCGTCCGCTGCGGCCACCCAGGTCATCGCCCGGCAGCCGACGCAGGTGATGCCGCCGCCGGAGCCCGAGGGATCGTCGCGCAAGATCTGGCTCGGGGCGCTGATCGCCTTGCTCGTGATCGCGATCCTCGCGGGCGCGGGCTACCTGCTCGCCCAGGCTTTCGGTCCCGACACGACCACGAACCCGATGCCCTCCGTGCGAGGTGAGCAGTACGCGGACGCGAAGGCGACCTTGGAGGATCCCGCTCTCGGCCTCGTCGTCAAACGCGACGAGCAGGAGACGACGGACCCGTCGATCAAGCCGGAGCAGGTGATCGGACAGAGCATCGCCGTCGGCACGCCGGTGAGCCCAGGCACCGAGGTGACGCTGACGGTCGCCGTCAGACCCGCGAAGGTGGAGATCCCGGATCTGCATTGCAAGACGGTCGACCAAGCCGTCTCGCTGCTGCCCGATGGAACGTCTCGCGGCAGCACAACGGTCGGCACGTCCGTAGATCCTGCGTGCGCGCCGAACACGATCATCAGCCAAACTCCCGAGGCGGGCTCGATGGTCATCCCTGGCTCGCAACAGTCCTCAGTCGACCTGGTCTTGAACCCCGCGCTCGTCACCGTCGGCGACTACACCTGCATGACGTACGGCCAGGCCAAGTCGGCCTTGGCCGATCTCGGTCTCCATGCGGCGGCGGGCGACCGCGTGACGCCGCTCGCCGAGTGCCCGGAGCCCTCCAACGTGGCGCAACAGGACACCCCGTCGGGCACGCAGATCGCGCCAGGGAGCACCGTGACGCTGCATCTCGGCTCCTCGCAAGCGAGCCCGTCAGGGACCGCAAGCCCGTCGGCATCGCCATGACGCAGACCTACGTGACCGAGCCGTTCACGGAGGAGGAACGCAGGCTCCTCGCACCGCACTTCACCAACCTCGAAGGGCCGGTGTTCGCGCTGACGAACCTCCCCGAGGCGGTGAAGGGAGCGATGTTCGCCCGCTACTCTCGCACCACGAAGTCGCTTCGCCGGCTGTTCCTCGACGAGTTCGCCGACGATGTGGCCTCGATCGACGTCTCGGAGGTCGCCACGGCATCGGCGAAGGCGGCCGGCATCTACGAGCGCGTCTTCGTCGAGTACGGGGACGACTCGGTCGCCCAGCTTGGCGGGGTGCACCTCGCCTGCGAGCAGTCGTCGCAGCTGCTCGCCAAGGCGCTGGAGTGGGGACGCCTCGCCGCGTACCTCGAGCAGTCGACGCGGTACATGCGCTACGACGACAAGCCGGGTGGCGCATGGCGGGCGACCGTCCCAACGGAGCTCGCCGGTACGCCGCTCGACGAGACGTACCGGCGGTTCCTTGACGACGCGTTCACGACGTACGGAGAGCTGTACGAAGCGCTCGAGCCGTGGTTCCGCGACCGGTTCCCGAAGCAGCCCGACGACACCGATTTCGTCTACAAGCAGACGATCCTGGCGAAGACCTGCGACACGCTGCGCATGCTGCTGCCCGCGGGCACCCGCTCGAACCTCGGGATCTACGCGACGGGCCAGTCCTACGAGCAGCTGCTGATGCGCCTCGCCCAGCACCCGCTCGCCGAGATGCGCGAGGCCGGCGACCTGATGCTCGTCGAGCTGCGCAAGGTGATCCCCGAGTTCCTGAAGCGCGTGGATCAGCCCGAGCGCGGCATCGCCTGGAGCAACTATTGGCGAGCCGTCCGGGAGCGCACCGACGAGCTGAGCGTGAAGCTGACCGGCGACATCCAACCTGAACCGCGTCAGTTGGTCAACTTAGTTGACCATGATCTTGACGGCGAGCTGCGCGTGACCGCCGCGGTGCTGTACGCGCACAGCGAGCTGCCGGACGACCAGCTGCTCGACGTCGTTCGACACATGTCCGAAGAGGAACGAGCCGAGATCCTCGCCGCGAGCGTCGGCGAGCGTGGCAACCGTCGCCACAAGCCCGGCCGCGCATGGGAGCGCACGTCGTACCGGTTCGACGTGCTCTGCGACTTCGGTGCGTTCCCCGACCTCCAACGGCACCGGCCGCTCACCCTCGAATGGCAGCGGCTCACGCCGCGGTTCGGCTATGACGTCCCAGAGGCGGTCGAAGCCGCCGGCCTCGCCGACCGCTGGCACCGCGTGATGGCGCGCTCGCGCGAGACGTTCGAGGCGATCGAGGCGGCGGGGCTTCCCGACGTCGCGCAATACGCGGTGTCGATGGCGTACCGGATCCGGTTCGTGATGCAGATGACGGCGCGAGAGGCGATGCACCTGACCGAGCTGCGGTCCCAGCCGGCCGGTCACCCGGTCTATCGTGCGGTCGCCCAGGAGATGCACCGGCAGATCTCGGCGGTCCATCCCGCGATCGGCGCCGCGTTCACGCACATCTCCTACGAGGACGTCGACCTGGAGCGGCTCGAAGCCGAACGGCGGACCGAACGCAAGCGCAAGGAGCGAGGCCCGTAGGAGGTTCGCGTTCGCGCCTATCCTCGAACGGTGAGCTCGCTCTGGTCGTCGGTTCGCGAAGCCGACCGGCGTGACGTCGCGATCGGTGCCCTGATCTTCTGCGCAGCGATCGCCGCCGTGACGGCACTGACCTTCGCGTCGGGAACGGCGAAGGATCTCGATGTGTACCTGCTCGCCGCCAGACGGTTCGCCGACGGCGGCAGCGTCTACGGCTCGCATTTCGGCCGGTCGTTGACGGAGCCGCTCCCCTACACCTATCCACCGGTGCTCGCGGCGGTGCTCTCGCTCGTGGCGTGGCTCCCCATGCACTGGGTCACGATCGCGTGGACCGTCCTGGACCTCGTGCTGCTGGTGGGGATCGTCCGTATCTCCTACGCGCGGGCGCTCGCTCGAGCCGGACGACGATGGCCGATCGCGCTCGCCGCGCTCGTCGGCCTGTTCGCACTGACGGCCCCCGTGCTGAGCGTGTTCGACCTCGGACAGATCGGACTCGTGCTCCTCGTGCTCGTGCTCGCCGACACCCTGCCGGAACGCACACGCCTGCCGCGCGGCGTGCTCGTCGGCGCGGCGACGGCGGTGAAGCTCGTCCCGGGGCTGTTCATCGCCTACTGGGCGGCGACGAAGCGCTGGCGGGCGGCGGCGTTCGCCTCCGGGTCCGCGGTCGCGCTCTGGATCGGTGCCGCGCTGCTGCGTCCCGACCTGTCGCACACCTACTGGTTGGGCATCTTGTTCGACCCGGCGCGCGCGGGCGACGCGGGCGACGTGGTCAACCAGTCGACGCAGGGCCTGGTCACGCGCATCGGATGGTCGGGGCCGGCCGTCTGGACGGCGATCGCGACGGCCGCGATCGCGGTCGGCCTCGTCCGCGCCCGTCGCGCGCACCTCGCGGGCGACGAGCTCGCGGCCGTGTCGCTCATCGGTCTCGCGACGTTGCTCGCCTCGCCGATCTCGTGGATCCATCACGCGGTGTGGATCGTGCCGGTCACCGGCGTACTGTTCGGCGACGGCTCGAGCCGGCGCCGCGTGCTGACCTGGGCTTTCACGGTCACCTTGTTCCTCTCCGGCGCGCCGCTCCTGGGTCACACCGGTGTCACGCTCGTCGCACCGCTCGCGTTCCTCGTGCACAACGCGTTCGTGCTCGCGTACTGGGCGCTGTTGCTCTGCCTCCCGATCCACGCGAACGGGCGAACGGCCGACCCGCGGACGGGGACGTTCGTCCTAACGTCGACGCCCGTCGCGGCTCACCGGTGAGCACACCCGCTGCCGACGACCCGTCGGGACAGGTCACCGCGGTGATCCGTGCCGGCTCCATCGAGTCGGTCGCGGTCGACGGGGTGGCGAACGCTGACACGGGCGAGCCGCTGAGGCGGGCCTCGGTGTTCTACGTCGGGTCGCTCGCGAAGCAGTTCGTCGCCGCGTGCGCCGCGCTGCTCGTGCGTGAGGGACGCCTCGACGTCGAGACACCGGTCACCTCCTTCGTGCGAGACCTTCCGCCGTGGGCCGACGGCGTGCGCATCCGGCACCTCATCCACCACACCAGCGGGATCCCCGACAGAGCCCGGGAGGGCCCGCCTCCACCGCCGTCAGGCGTCCGCTCCTATGGGGACCCGGAAGTCATCGCGCGCATCCGAGCGCTCGACGGGACGACCTTTCCACCCGGCTCGCGCTACGAGTACTCCAACCGCGGCTACCAGCTCCTCGGTCAGGTCGTCGCGGCGGCCGCGGGAACAACCGTCGCTTCGTTCGCACACGAGCGACTGCTCGGCCCGCTCGGCATGGCCGACAGCTTCTTCCGGGATCAGGAATCGCCGCTGCCGCCGGCCGCCGCGCGCGGCCACTTCGAGGCGGACGATGGTCGCACGTACGTCGAACCGGCACGGTTCCATGCCGTCGGAGCCGGCGGCCTGTGGACCACGGCGGATGACCTCGCGCGGTGGGACGCCGCGTTCTACGACGAGGCGTCGATCGCCCAGCGGCTGATCGTCCGTGGCGCGCTCGACGACGGCACCCCGATCCACTACGGCTGGGGCATCTCTATCAGGAGCCACCGAGGCCAGCCGATCCACAGCCACGGGGGCGGCTTCCCGGGTTGGCTGGCGAAGATGGTCCGGTTCCCCGCGGTGCGCACGACCGTGCTGATCCTCGCCAACGGCGAACGCCGAGACGTGAGCGCCGAGGCGTTCGAGATCGCGGAAAGGGTGCTCGCAGACCACCTCGACCCGGGCGCGCCCCACGCCGACGAGACGTTCGACGGCGTCACCTAGCGATCGTCACGTCATGCGGTTGGGTCGCGCGGTGTCGCGGGAAGCGTGCCCGTGACCTGCGTGCCGCGGCCGGGTGCGGACTCGACGCGGAGGGTTCCCCCGAGCGCGCCGAGCCGGTCGAGCATGTTCTGGAACCCGGCGCCGAGGCCGCCCGATCGCGTGTCGAACCCGGCGCCGTCGTCCCGCACGACGAACACGAGGCCTTGTGGCTGCGCGCTCACGTCAACCGTCACGCGGGCCCCGTCCCCCGCGTATTTCCCTGCGTTCTGGAGTGCCTCCAGAACGCAGAAGTAGGCGGTGGCTTCGGCCTCGGGCGCGTAGCGCCCGAGGCCGTCGGTCCGCACCGTCACCGGCAACACCGCGCGTCGAGCGGCGGCCTGCAGGGCGTCGGGCAAGCCGCGGTCGGCGAGCAGCGGCGGGTAGATCCCGTGGGCGAGGTCACGGAGCTCCTGCAACGTGTCCTCGACCGCCGTGGAGAGCCTGTCGAGGATATCCGCCGCTCTCGCCGGATCCTTGTCGAGCATGCCGCGCGCGAGCTTCACCTGGATCCCGAGCGCGACGACATGCTGTTGCGCCCCGTCGTGGAGGTTCCGTTCGATCGTCCGCCGCGCCGTGTCACCGGCGGCGACGATGCGGCCGCGCGAGGCCTGGAGCTCGTCGGCCTGCCGCCGAACCTCCTGCAGCGACTCCTCCAAGGCGGAGTCAAGGCGCGCGTTGTGGAGCACGACGCCGAGCTGCCGCGCGAGCTCGACCACGGTTCGTTCCTCCTCCGGGGTGAACGGCGTGCCGGTGACCGGACGTTCGATCACGAGCGTGCCGAGCAGCTCGCCCGCGTGCGCCATCGGCGCGAGGCGCACGTAGGAGTCCTCGCGGCCTTCCAGCATCTGCGGCATCCACACGTTCAGCCAGCCGTGGCCCGACAGACCCGCCTGCACGACGACGACCGGCTCGAGGCTGCCCAGGTCGAGCGGCGGCCGATCGATCTCGGGATCGCCGATCCACGGGCGAAGCGATGCACCGTGCAACGTCCAAAGCTCCACGGCGCGAAGAGCCATCGCCCCGCGCAGCTGTTCCGCCGCCTGCAGCGCGAGCTCGTCGAGCGGCACGGCACGGGACATGCGCGCGGTGAACGTGCGGGCGAGGTCGGTCCTCTGCGT
>JBKPRM010000289.1:0-5712 GCA_046734555.1 Actinomycetota bacterium
CACCGATGCCGTACGCGAGACGCGTGACGAGTGGAAGGTCGCGTCGAGCCGCGAACCGAGCGCTCGCGAGTGGCGCGATCTGGAGCTTGCCTGGACGATCGCCTGGCGCGTGAAGTCGAACACGATCGTCTTCGTGAAAGACCGGGCGACGGTCGGGATCGGCGCCGGGCAGATGTCACGCGTCGACAGCTCGTGGATCGCGGCGCGCAAGGCGGGGGAGCGGGCGCACGGCGCCGTCTGCGCCTCGGACGCGTTCTTCCCCTTCCCCGACGCGCTCGAGGTCGCCGCGGACGCCGGCTGCACCGCGGTCATCCATCCGGGCGGCTCCAAGGGCGATGATGACGTGCTCGCGGCCGCGGAGGCGCGGGGGATGGCGGTCGTGCTGACCGGCACCCGGCACTTCCGTCACTGAAACCCGGCTCGTCGATCCGAGGTTGGGCGGCGACCGCTAGACGTCCGCGTCTTCGATCGACAGCAACAGGATCCGAAGCAACTCGTTCAGCCGTCGGCGCTGTGCGTCGGACAGCGCCGACAGGACCGCGTCCTCACCCTTGGCCGCCGCTTCGACGGCCTGGACGACCGCGTCCTGACCCTTCTCGGCGAGCGAGACGAGAACGCTTCGGCGATCGCTCACGGCGCGCTCCCGCCGGATGAGCCCCTGTTCCTCCAGACCGTCGAGCCGGTTCGTCATCGCGCCGGTCGACAGGTCGAGCGCTTCGGCGAGGTCGCCCGCCGTCGCCGTCTGCTCGGGTGCAACCCGCAGCTTGAGCAGCGTGTGGAATTCGCCGTCGTTCAACCCGAACCGGGTGACGGTTCGCTCCGTCTGTCGTTTGACGTGCTTCGAGATCTTGTGGATCCGGTCGACGACGCCCTCCGTCTCGGGATCGACGCCGGGGAACCGCTCGAGCGAGGCGTCGATGAATCGGTCGATGGAGTCCTTCTTGGCTGGCGTGGGCGGTGTCATCGCTGCTCCCGGAGGTATCTCATCGTCAAGAGTCTTGACATCAAACTTTGAGCTGAAGTATCTTTACGCAGAGACATCATACGACCAGACCCGGGAGGAGCGCAACGATGATGCCCCCATCCTCGTGGTACCGGCTGGAGGAGTTGGCGCTGCGCCAGTCCGACCTTCGCCGGGCGGCAGCACGGTTCCGCGACGTCGGTCCCCTGCGCCGCCGCATCCGTCGTCGCCGCGCGTGACGCGTTCCGCCCCACCGTATCGGTGGGGCGAGGGCCGGTAGGATGCCTGCCGTGACCGCCCGTATCCTCGACGGCAAAGCCATCGCGGCGCAGATCCGCAGCGAGGTCGCCGAACGCGTACGGGCCCTCGGGGAGACGGGCATCACGCCCGGCTTGGCCGCCGTCCTCGTGGGTGACGACCAGGCATCTCGCATCTACGTCGGCCAGAAGCACAAAGCCTGCGCCGACGTCGGGATCCGGTCCGAGCAGGTCGATCTGCCTTCCTACGTGACCGAGCACGAGCTGCTCGCGACGATCCGCCGCCTCAATCGGGACCCCGAGATCCACGGGATCATCGTCCAGCTCCCGTTGCCCGGCCATCTGCGCGAACTGGAGATCCAGCGCGCGATCGCCCCGGAGAAGGACGTCGACGGCCTGCACCCGTGGAACATCGGGATGATGGTCCGCCAGGGCCCCGCCTACCTGCCGGCGACCCCCTACGGCATCGTCGAGCTCCTGCTTCGTTCCGAGATCCCGATCGAGGGCGCTGAGGTCACGATCGTCGGGTTCGGAGAACTCGTCGGCGCCCCGCTGTCCGTCATGCTCACCCAGAACTCGATCCGCGGGAACGCGACGGTCACGTCGACCCACATCCGCACGAAGGACCTGAAGGCCGCGACGCGACGGGCAGACATCGTCGTCGCGGCCGCCGGTGTCCCGCATCTCGTCACCGCCGACATGATCAAGCCGGGAGCGACCGTCCTCGACGTCGGCGTGCATCGCACGCCAGAGGGGCTGATCGGCGACGTGAAGTTCGACGAGGTGGTCGAGGTGGCGGGGGCGATCTCGCCGGTTCCCGGGGGCGTGGGCCCGATGACGGTCGCCATGCTGATGGTCAATACCGTGCAGGCGGCCGAAGCCCAAGCGTTCGAGCACGCATGACTGCGCGGGTGGGGGCCCACCTCGCCGCGATCCTCGGGCGCGGGGGGTTCGCGGTGACCGGGGAGATCGTGCCGCCGTCGGGCGGGTCCGTCGTCTCGATCACCGAGCATGCGGTCGAGCTCGTCGGCTCGATCGACGCCGTCAACCTGACCGACAACCCGACCGCTCGGGCGCATATGTCGCCCCTCGCCGGCGTCGCCGCGGCAGCGATCGCGGGGATCGAGCCGACCGTCCAGCTCACGGTTCGCGACCGCAACCGCCTCGCGTTGACGAGTGATCTGCTCGGCGCGTGGGCGCTCGGCGCGCGCAACGTGTTCTGCCTGTCCGGCGATCCGCTGCACGTCGGCGACCATCCCGATGCCGTGGTGGTCGGCGACCTGACGGTGAACGAGGTGATCGGGCTTGCCCGCCGCATGCGCGACGAGGGCACCACGCTCGCCGGCTCCGAACTCGCCGATCCGCCGCGGTTCCTCATCGGCGCGGCCGACGTGCCGTTGGCCCAGCCGTACGAGCCCGTGAAGCTGGAGACGAAGCTCGATGCGGGGGCCGACTTCGTGATCACGCAGATCGTGTACGACGTGCCTGCGCTCGCGTCGTGGGCGGACATGATGCGATCGCGCGGCCTGTTCGAGCGCGCCCATGTGCTGATCGGCGTCACGCCATTGCGCACCGCGCGGCAGGCCCGGTTCATGGACGAGAAGTTGCCGGGCGTGACGGTGCCGCCCGCGATGATCGCCGCGCTCGACGACGCCGGCGACGGGGCAGAGGCGGTCGGCTTGGAGCTCGCCGTGGCGATGATCGCCGAGATCCGGAAGATCGCCGGCGTCGCCGGTATCCACGTGATGGGGATGGGTCACGACCGCACGACACGGGAGCTCGTGACGCGCGCCGGGCTGTCGCCCCGCCCCGCGGCGTAGCCCGGCTTACGGCATCGGGGAAAGCGACGGGGTGAAGCTGTTGATGATCTCGACCGTCGTCGAGCCGACGGCGGCGACGAACACGATCATGGCGGCGATCCCGGCGATCCCACAGATCAGTCCGGCGATCGCGAGACCCTTGCGGCCGGCGCCCTGGTTCGCCTTCGCGATGCCGACGGCACCGAAGATGATTGCGAGGATCCCCAAGATGATCGGGAAGATGATCGAGAAGAACAGGACGATCGCGAGGATCCCGCACACGAGCGACGCGACGGCGAGCCCATTGGTCTCGGGCTGCCGCGCGGGCACACCGGGCATCGGCGGCGGCATCGCGGGCGGTTCGCTCGGCGGTGTCGGATCCATCAGCCTCGCTCGTCGATCGGGAGGTACGTTCGGTCCGGGGGGCCGACATAGTTCGAGCCCGGGCGGATGATCCGGTTGTCGGAGTACTGCTCGCGCACGTGGGCGGTCCAGCCGGCCATCCGTGCGAGTGCGAACAACGGCGTCATGAGGTCGGTCGGGATGCCGAGCATGTGGTACACGCCGGCCGCGTAGAGGTCGACGTTCGGATACAGGCCCTTCTGCTCGAGCGTCGTCTCCTCGAGCGCAGCGAAGATCTCGTACCACTTCGGCTGGTGGACCCGCTCGCCCAGTTCTTTGCACAGCTGTTTCAGCACGGTCGCTCGCGGGTCCATCGTGCGGTAGACGGCGTGTCCGAACCCCATGATCTTCTGGTGGTTCGCGAGTCGCTCGCGGACGTACGCCTCGGCGTTCTCGGGCTTGTCGACCTCCTCGGCCATCTTCTGGGCTTCCTCGTTGGCGCCGCCGTGCAGCGGTCCCTTCAGCGCGCCGATCGCGCCCGTGATCGCGGAGAACATGTCGGACAGCGTCGATGCGATGACGCGGGCGGTGAACGTCGAGGCGTTCATCGTGTGGTCGCCGTAGAGCACGAACGTCGTGTCGAGCACCCTCGCGTCGTCTGGGTCGGGCTCGTCGCCGTGCAGCATCCACAGGAAGTTGCCGGCGTGGCTGAGCGAGGGGTTGGGAGGGATCACCTCCTGCCCGGTGCGCAACCGGTCGAACGTGGCGATCATCGTCGGCGTCTCAGCGATCAGCCGCATCGCCTTGCGGTACTCAGCCTCGGGGGAGTCGTCCCAGCCGTCCGGGTCGAAGGCGCTGGAAGCGGAGATGCTCGTGCGAAGCATCGACATCGGCGACGCGTTCTGCGCGAGCGTCGGCATCATGCGGGCGAGGAAGGGATGGAGCTCGCGCTCGTCGACGAGGAACCCGTTGAGGTCCTCGAGCTGTCGGGCGGTCGGCAGCTCGAGGTTGTGGAGCAGATAGATGGTCTCCTCGAACGTCGCGTGACGGGCGAGGTCGCCGATCTCGTATCCCGCATACCAGAGGCGCCCTGCCTCGCCATCGATATCGGAGATCTTCGTGTCGGCGGCGACGATCTCGCGCAGCCCCTTCTCGCTCACGCGACCAGGATAGAGGCTCCCTCTGCCGGGACCCAAACCGCCGGCCGGTAGGCTGCCTGCTGATGGGAACACGCGTCACGCTCATCCCCGGCGATGGCATCGGGCCGGAGGTCACCGAGGCGGCGAGACGGGTCGTCGACGCGACCGGCGTCGGCATCGAATGGGACGTTCGTCCGATGGGCGGCGAGGCGTTCGCGGCGACCGGCGATCCGCTGCCGCCCGAGACGCTCGACGCGATCCGCTCGTCCCGCGTCGCGTTGAAGGGCCCGATCGACACGCCGGTCACGAGCGGGCTCCGCAGCACCAACATGGCGTTGCGCAACACGCTCGACCTGTTCGCGAACATCCGCCCGTGCAAGCGATACGCAGGGGTGCCGTCGCGATACGACCGGGTCGACCTCGTCGTCGTTCGCGAGAACACGGAAGGCATGTACACGGGGATCGAGCTCGAGCACGGCACGCCCGAAACGGCCGAGCTGATCCGGTTCATACAGGCGACGACCGGGCTCGTCGTGCGGCCCGACAGCGGTATCTCCGTCAAGGAGATCTCGGAAGGCCGCTCCGAGCGGATCGTGCGCGCCGCCTTCGATTGGGCCGTGGAGCACGGGCGGACGAAGGTCACAGCCTCACACAAGGCGAACATCATGAAGTTCTCCGACGGATTGTTCCTCGAGGTCGCCCGGCGGGTGGCGCAGGAGTATCCCTCGATCGCGTTCGAGGACCGGATCATCGATGCGCTGTCCATGCAGCTGATCCAGGCGCCGGAGCGGTTCGACGTGTTGGTGATGCCGAACATGTACGGCGACCTCGTCGCGGAGCTCGGCGCGGGGTTGATCGGGGGAACCGGCGTCGCGCCGGGCGCGCATCTCGGGGGCACGGGCGAGGGGGAGCTCGCCGTGTTCGAGGCGACGCACGGGACGGCGGCGCACCTCGCTCGCACGAACCGCGCCGATCCGATCGGGGTGATCTTGTCGGCGGCGATGCTGCTGCGTCACATCGGCGAACGGGAGGCGGGCGACCGCGTCGAGCAGGCGGTCGCGCAGGTGCTCGCGGACGGCACGTCGGTCACCTTCGACCTGCGGGCGCCCGGTGACGACCGTCCGGCGGCCGGCACCTTCGCGGTCGCCGACGCTATCGTCGACGCGCTCTGATCCGGCGCATCGCGCGCGTTCGGTAGCCTCGGACCGTCCTCA
>JBKPRM010000290.1:0-6262 GCA_046734555.1 Actinomycetota bacterium
GCGAGTTCCGGCATCGAGTCCTGGTGGACGTGATGCACCGCCACCCAGAGCGGTTCGAGCAGCGGGATGTCGTCGGCGGTCCCGCGGGAGATGTCGACCACCGAACGATCGTATCGGCGACTCCGTCAGATGCGGAAACGGACGCTGGTGCCGCCGCCCGGCGCCTGGCCCGCCGAGATCGTCCCGCCATGCGCCTCGACCAGCCGCTTCGCGATCGCGAGGCCGAGGCCGGTGCCGCCACGGTCCGCCGACCGGACGAACCGGTCGAACACGAAGGGCAGCTCATCGGGCGCGATCCCCTTGCCCGTGTCGTCGACCGCGAACTCGGCGTGGCCATCTGTGACCGATGACCGGATCGAGACCGTTCCGCCGGCAGGCGTGTAGCGGAGCGCGTTCGCGACGAGGTTCGACAGGATCTCCGACAACCGCACGGGGTCGGCCTCGATCGTGAGCTGGGCGCCGTCGTGGTGCACGTCCAACCGGACGCCGGTGTTGTCGGCGAAGCTGCGGAACGCGTCCGCGACCTCATCGATCGCGGCGCCCGGATCGACCGTCTCACGGTGGAGCTCGAGTACGCCGGCGTCCGCCATCGACAGGGTGCGCAGGTCGTCGAGCAAACGAGCCATCACGTCGGTCCGTTCGATGACCGGCCGCAGGTGCTCGGCGTCCATCGGGTACAGGCCGTCGAGCATGCCCTCGACGGCGCCGCGGATCGCCTGCAACGGGGTCCGAAGTTCGTGCGCGACATCGGCCAGCAGCTCGCGGCGGCGCTGCTCGTTGGTCTCGAGCCGCTCGGTCATCTGATCGAACGAGCCCGCCAGCCGTTGCAGGGATCGAGCAGGCACGTCCCCCACCCGGGTCGAGTAGTCGCCGTCGGCGATGCGATCCGCGGCGTCCATCAGCGCGCCGATCGATCGTGTGCTCCGCCACAGCCATCGCGCGCTCGCCACGAGCCCGAACAGCACGACGACGGTGATCGCGAGCGTGATGCCGGGGGCAGGATGGTGCCCCGTCGCGACCGTCGCCACGAGCGACGCGAGCAGCGCGATGAACAGCACCAGGAACAGGAACGCGACGAACGCGCCCCTGCGGAACCGCCTCGCCTGGCCACCCCCGAAGCCCCGGCCGGCCCATGGCGGCGGACCGCCGCGCCACGGGGGACCGTCGCCCCAGCGCTCGTCGCGCATCGGTGAACCGGTAGCCGACGCCGTGCACGGTCAGCACGTATCGAGGCCGGCCGGGCTCGGGTTCGATCTTCCTGCGGAGGTTCTACACGTGCGCGTCGATCGCGCGCTCATAGGTCTCGAGCGTGACGCCGTGCAAGGCATCGAGCAGCTGGCCCCGCGTGAACACGCGCCCGGGCTCGCGCGCGAGCGTCACGAGCAGCTCGAACTCGGTGGGCGTCAGGTCGACCGCACGGCCGTCGACGCGTGCTCGCATCTTGGGCACGTCCACCTCGACGTCGGCTGTGCGGAGCACGTCGGGTGTCGCTGTCGTGCCGCTCGTGCGCCGCAACACCGCGCGGACACGCGCGACCAATTCCTTCGGGCTGAACGGCTTCACCAGGTAGTCGTCGGCCCCGAGCTCGAGGCCGACGACGCGATCCGATTCCTCGCCGCGGGCCGTGAGCATCACGATCGGGACCGTGGACGTGCGACGGAGCTCGCGGGCGACGTCGAGCCCGTCGACGCTCGGGAGGCCGAGGTCGAGCACGACCAGATCGGGTCGTTCACCTCGCGCGGTCGCAAGCGCCGCCGACCCGTCGCCGACCGCGGTGACCTCGAACCCGGCGACTTCGAGGTAGTCGCGGAGGTTCCGCGCGATCTGCATGTCGTCCTCGACGACCAGGATGCGCTGCATCGGCTCGAGCCTCTCCTGTCACGAGGGCGGAGGCAACCGGCGGGAGGGTGCCGGTGCCTCCGCCCAGGTGGGTCAGACCGTTGCCGGCGGAGCCGGTGGTGTCTCGCCGTGCTCCTGCTTGTGCCACTCGCGGGCGCGCTCCTCGAAGCGCTTCCGCCCTTCGTCGTCCCAGTGACCCGGTCCGTGCCAGCCGCCCGGCCCTCGGCCGCCGCCCCAGCGCCATGCGCTCTTCGCGATCGCGATGATCAAGAAGAAGAACAGCAACGGGAACAGGAAGAACCCGGGGAAGAAGAACCCGTGGCCTTCGTCGACCACGTGCACGACCTGGACGGACTCGCCGTTGGCCTGTGCCGACTGGATCTGTGAGACGGCCTCTGCGGTGCCGTGGCGCTCGCCGGCGTCGTACGCGGCCACGCTCGCCCCGACCCCGAGCAGTACCAGCAGGAGCAACGGCACGATCAGGAATCCTCGACGCATCTTCGACCTCCTTCATCTGGCGTCTCACCCCACGTTGACGCCGAGATGTGAAGCGCTCGTGAACGAGCTGAGGAGGTCCCGCGAGCGCCCCGGCGGTTGCAGTCGCCTGACCGGTAGGCCACGCTGTCGCGATGGCGACCGAAGCGGAACTCCGTGGTCAGGTGTCGGTGCTCGCGAACGAACTCGACGTTCCCGGCGTCGCCGTCGGCGTGGTGATCGGCGACGAGGATCATCAGGCGTTCCACGGGGTGACGAGCGTTGAGGACCCGCTCGAGGTCAACGAGCGCACGCTGTTCCAGAACGGGTCGACCGGTAAGACGTACACGAGCACGGCGATCGTCCGGCTGGTCGAACGGGGCGAGATGGACCTGGACGCGCCGGTGCGCACGTACGTCCCCGAGCTGAAGCTCAAGGACGAACAGGTCGCCCGCGACGTCACCATGCTGCACCTGCTGAACCACACGGCCGGCTGGGACGGCGATCTGTTCGAGAACACCGGGGAAGGTGACGACGCGCTCGATCGGTACGTCGCGCGCATGGCGACGATCGAGCAGGTGACGCCGCTCGGGGCGACGGTCTCCTACAACAACGCGTCGCTGTCGCTCGCCGGCAAGGCCCTCGAGCACGTCACCGGCAAGCTGTACGAGGACGCGATCAAGGAGCTGGTCTTCGTTCCGCTCGGCATGACCCGCAACTTCTACTTCGCGAAGGAACTCATGACCTACCGCTTCGCGCAGGGCCACCGGCAGAGCCAGGACGGCACGATCGAGGTCACGCGCCCCTGGGAGCTCGGGCGCTACGGCAACCCGATGGGCGGCGCGGTGACGACGGTCGCCGATCAGCTGACGTGGGCGCGGTTCCACATGGGCGACGGCACGGCCACGGACGGCACGCGCGTGCTGTCGGAAGCGATGCTGAAGCGCATGCAGGAGCCCACCGTCGAGTGCCCGGGCAACGCGCTCGGCGATGCGGTCGGGATCAGCTGGCTGATGCGCGACGTCGAGGGCGTGTGGGTGGTTGCCCATGGCGGTGACACCGTCGGGCAGCATTCGATCTTCGAGATGGTCCCCGAGAAGCGCTTCGCGATCACCTCGCTGACCAACTGCGGTCCCAACGGGGGCGAGTTCAACGAACGGATCATGCGCTGGGCCTTCGAGGCCTACCTCGGCATCAAGATCGAAGACCCCGAGCCGCTGCATCTCGACCCGTCGGCGCTCGAGGAGTACGCGGGCCGGTACGAGACGATCGCCGTGACCGCGGACCTCGCGATCGGCGACGGGATCTTGATCCTGACGACTGAGACCAAGCCGGAAGTCCTCGAGCAACTTGGCGAGGAAGCTGAAGACGATATCCCCGTCCCCATCGGTCTGCTGGCCGGCGACGGCGATCATTACATCGTTCCGGACGGCCCGGCCAAGGGCATGAAGGGCTACTTCACGCGGGACGGGACCGGCTCGATCAACGGCATGCATGTCGGCGGCCGATACGCCGAGCGCCGACGCTGACCGGCGCTACTCGAAACGCTTCACGAACTGCAGCGCGGCGTCGGCGACCTCTTGCCACCCGCTGTCGATCGTGAGCGAGTGCCCTCGGTCGGGGAACTCCCGGTACTCGGTCACCCCCTCGTTCCGCCGCTCCTTCTTGAACGACGCCTTGGCGATCGAGGGCGGGACGGTGTGGTCCTTCCCACCCTCGATGATCAGCATCGGCCCGCGGTCGGGGTTCTTCGACTTCACCTTGACGTCGGTCCACGGGTTGAGGTTGGCCGACGCGGCTTGGAACAGCGGCGCGCCGGGCGTCGGGACGCAGAACATGTCGTACAGCTGCTTGGCCTCGTCCTCGCTGACGGCGTTCCCGAACCCGTACCGGAACTGCTCGTACGTGAGCGGCACCGCGCGGTGTCGGTTCGCCGGGTTGCGCAATGCCGCCGAGGCCACCTTCAACGAGCTGATCGGCAACGGGAGCACACCGCGGAACGGGGCGGGATCGATCGCGACGGTCGCCTTCGACACGCCTCGGCCCGCGAGGATCTGCACGAGCAGTCCGCCGAACGAGTGCCCCAGCACGACCGGTTGGCGGTCGAGCTTGCGGATCACGTCCTCGAAATGGTCCGCGACCTGGCCGACCGTCTTGCCGGCGAAGACCTCTGGGTTCTCCTTGGCCTCCGCGACCGTATCGGGGTCGTCGGGCCAGCCGGGTGTCATCGCCGTGTAACCGTTCTGCTCGAACAGCTCCGCCCAACGATCCCAACTGCTCGGCAGCAACCACAAGCCGTGCACGAACACGGCCGGCGTCTTGCCGGACGCGTTGGCGCGGTCGATCTGTTCGGTTTCCTGCACGTCGATGCCCGCCATCGTTCCTCCTTAGGTCGTCGAGGAAGCCGTTTCTTCATCCAACAGCGGCTCGGAAGATCCGGCAAGAGCCGCGGTCACCAGGCGAGCGTGTCGAGGATCTCGAAGGCGACGTCTCTGACCGGTCGGTCGTCGTTGCGGATCACGAAGTCGCCGACGTGCTCGGTGGTGCCGCGTGCGAACCACTCTCGCGCCATGGTGAGATCCACCTGCCGACCTGAGGTCACGGAGGCGGAGAGCCGCTGTTCGATCACGTCGATCGGGACCTCGAGCCGGACGGTTGCCATCGGCATCGCGAGCGCCTCCTGCACCCGGCCGATCTGTTGATCGTGGTTCATCGTTCCTGCCAGCGCGAACACGCGAACGCCGGTGGCGTAGTAGTTGCCCGCGACGGCGTCGAGGTTCCTGAGCATGGTCGGCTCGGCGGCGGTGTGATCGGGAGAACCCGGGTCGAACCAGGCAAGCCAGTCGAGGTCGATCGCGGCGTAGCGGGTGCCGCGCTCCTCGAAGATCTCGGCGAGCTCCTCGATGACCGATGTCTTGCCCGCGCCGTAGGAGCCCGTCACGAGCACCGCCTGCGCGTCCGATCGATCCGACATGATCAGTGACTCTCGGCGATGTCGGCGGTTCCGTCGAGTCGGTGCCAACTCCTTGTGGCGGCCGGGGCTGGGTGCTACCTTCGGTCGGCCTGCCGCTCATCTCGAAGCGGCCCGACCTGACAGGGGATGTGAGTTCGTGACTGCTGTCTCGGTGGTCCGGTCTGTGCGTCCTCGCGACGGTCGGTTCGGCGTTTCCTGACGTCACCCTGACACCCGCCTCCGAGGGCGCGCTTGGTCCACCGTGCCCATATGGAGGTCACTCCCATGTCAGACCAACGACGCCGCGGCGATCGACGACGAACCGAGTCGTTCCGCTGCGGCCACTGCAAGCTCGACGTGCCCGACGACGCGTCCGGCACCGCGCATCGCAACCATTGCCCGAACTGTCTGTGGAGCCGTCACGTCGACGTCTCGCCCGGCGACCGCGCCTCCGAGTGCTGCTCGCTGATGGAGCCGATCGGCATCACGGTCCGCGGCAGCGGGGAATGGGTGCTCGTGCATCGGTGCGTGGGCTGCGAGGAGGTCAACCTGAACCGGAGCGCCGGCGATGACAACCCACTCGCCTTGCTCCGCCTCGCGGTGTTGCCGCTCGCCCAGCCCCCGTTCCCGCTGGAATGGATCGGGCAGCTGTAGAGGGGCGGCGGCTTCGCCGCCGCCCCCCCGCCGCTGAGCTGGTCGAACGGTTCGCGCCCGCGGTCTTCGGCCCATCTGGCTGAGCGGTTCCGGCCGTTCGGCGTCTCGACACGGACCACCGTCTTGACCACATAATCGAACCCCAGGGAGGGGGCGATCGGTTCGTGGTGAGCGACCAGCGCCAGCGCACGGCGCTACCCGACGTCGATCTCAGCGGTTCGGCGTCGTTCGAAGACTTCGTGGAGGCGGAAGCGCCTCGGGTTTTCGCTGCCCTCCGTCTGGTCTGCGGCGGTCGGGCGGAGGCCGAGAGGGTGATGCTCGAGGCCTTCATGGATGTGTGGG
>JBKPRM010000291.1:0-4907 GCA_046734555.1 Actinomycetota bacterium
GTGGAGATCCGGCGACGCCGGACGGGGTCGGGGGCGGCGTCCGGACCTGCGGCGGCACGGCGCTGACCGGTGCGACGGCTGGTGCGAACGTCGCGACGAACGTGCCGGACGACATCGCGGATTGCCACTAGGTCCCGTCTCGCACCAACGGGCGCAGTTGTGCGGCCGTTGCCTGACGAGATAGCGCAACGCGTCGCCCGCTCGGAAGGCCACGACGGCCGGAGGTGTGGCTCCGGCACGCGTGCCGGAACGGAGATATCCGTTCCAGATACCTCAGAGCGCTCCCGTGGCGAGGCTCGGTATGCCGCCCCAAGGGATCGGGGCGGGAGTCGTCAGCCGACGACTCGGACGTTGCTCCCCTGGGGGCCCTTCTGGCCTTGGGTCACATCGAACTCGACCTTCTGGTTCTCCTCCAGGTTGCGGTAACCGTCACCGGCGATCGCGCTGAAGTGCACGAAGACGTCGGGGCCACCGTCGTCCTGGGTGATGAAGCCGAAGCCCTTCTCGGCGTTGAACCACTTCACGGTTCCTGTGCTCATGAACGTTCCCTCCTTCCGTGCCCGGCGCGAGCCTGACCGCTGCTCGTGGGCGACCGGCCCGGGGGGCCGGGAGGGAACTGCTGGGGAATGGGATGCGGTCGTGATGTGATGCGGAACCCTCGTCCACAAGGGTACAGGGGATCCGCCTCGCCTGCCGGCGACGGGCTCACGCAGCTGGCCTTGGTCAGGAACGTGTGGCGGTTCCGAAGATGAACTCGGTGCCCGTGGCGCTGATCTCGGCTCGCCAGCCGCGTTCCTCGAGCCACGTGGCGAGTGCAACCGGGTCGTGGCAGATCTTCACGATCGTGAACTCGCGGCCGTCGTGCAGACGCCGCCGATGGGCCCACTCCGGACCCTCGTCGACCGAGGCTCCTGGGTTCGAGGGTCGGCGATCGACCCCCGGTGCATCGTCGCAGAACGAGACGCGGCCCTCGGGTGTCAACCACCGGGCGAGGCGCTCCCACAGCGCATCGAGCAGATCCGGCGGCACGTGGGAGAGGAAGAACCCGAAGAAGATGTGGTCGTAGCGATGCCGGCGCGGCGGTTCCCACGTGAAGACGTCCGCTTGCTGATACCGGATGGATGGGTCGCCCACCCGCTCCGCATTGATGGCGAGGACGGCGGCCGACGCATCGATCGCGGTGAGCCGATCAGCCCTGAGCGCCAGTCGGCGCGTGAACAGGCCCGTGCCGCAGGCCAGCTCGAGGACGTTCCCCGAGGTGACGGCAGCGTCCACCGCCGATTCCAACCGGGCGGTCTCCGCGAACCAACGGGCGTTCCGCTCCGGCCCGAGGTCGTAGCGGCCTCGGCGGTACCAGACGTCGTCGTACTCGGGCGCGCGGGCTTCGTAGTAGCTCGCCTGCTCCCGCAGCACGTTCTCGATCCGAAGGGGATCTTCGGAAGCATCGGTCGTCAACAGCGTCATGGTTGTCCGGCAGCATAGCCGGCGGCGCACCACATTTCGAATCGACCGCCCCGCGCCCGCTACTGGCAGGAGAGTCGGGCGTCGCCCCAGTCGGCGTGGTCGAAGGCGTTGCCGTCGCCGCCTTCCTTGACGACGAGGGCCATCTGCGACACGCCCGTCACGTCTGCGGCGATCGGGACGGCGGTCTGGGGCCCGCGGACGAGACCACTGGTGGCGAGCTGCTTGCCGTCGCCGAGGACCTCGAACACCACCGAGCCTCGGTCGGCAACTTCCTCGTCGAGCCCGACATCGGCCAGGAACGTGGAGCACCGGCCACCCAGCTCGATCACGATCTTCGAGGGCGCGTGAGCACCGACCCCTCGGTCGAAGGTGACTGCGCCGATCCGTATCTGGTTGCCGTCGCCGCGGGCGCGCTCGCCGTTGCTCTGGTCAACCTCGGGCGGCCCCCATCCGTTGGCCTCGCTCGTCCACTCCAGATCGCCGGCGTAGGTGACCGGTCCGGCCAGTGACGGGGTCGGCGACGGTGGGGGAGCCGCCACCTCGTACGCGCCGAGGTCGATGCCGCCGGCCTGCGCCCTCGGTTCGCCGGCGAGGTCGGTCGCTCCCGACGACGGCAGGAACGCGCCGGCATCGACCGCCGGTGAGTCGGACGAGAGCGAGAAGTCTGCGTTCGCCGGATCCGTGAACATCGGATCCCCGAAGGTCGAGTGCCCGTCGTTGCCGGAGGCCGCAGCCCAGGAGCCGAAGTCCTCGTACTCCCGGTCCTTCCAACTCCACGCGCCATGCGAGCTGCCGTCGACGGAGTAGTACAGGTTGTGGTCGAGGACGTTGTCGACGTTCTCGCGGTACGCGTTCTCGACGAAGGCGTGCTGCCGGCCGGCCACGATGATGTTGTTCTCGATCGTGTTACCGCTCGTGTCGAACTGCACGAGGAGCTCGACCCCGTCGGTGTTGACCACGGTGTTGTTGACGATCACACAGTCGTCCGTGCTGCCGCGTCGCCGGTCGTAGCCGCCGATCGCGATGCCGATCGCGGTGGCGTCGTACACGATGTTGTTGCGAGCGGTGACGTTGCGCGCCGAGCGACCGCCGTGCTCGCTCGCGATCTCGATCCCGATGTTGACCGTGTGCACCACGTTGTTCTCGATCAGCAGATCGCGGCCACCGTCGACGTAGATACCGTCGGCGCTGCGGCTCCGGCCGTAGGCAGGGTTGCCGTAGCTGTCGACGTTCCAGATCTCGTTGCCACGGATCACCCCGTCACGCGCCTGGTCGACCGTTGGGTCGGAGGCTGTGCCCTCGAAGCCGATCGCGTCGATCCCGATGTTGTTCGTGTCGTGGACTCGGTTGCCCTCGATGAGGAAGTTCGTGACGTTCCCGTTGACGACCAGCGCCTCGGACGAGCCGAGCGTGAGGTTGGAGAGCTCGTTGCCGACGATCTCGACGCCGTCGATGGGATGATCGTCGACCGTGCCGAAGACGCCGATCCCGTGGGCATCGCCGCCGTTGCGACCGTTGAACGTCGTCCCCATATCGTGCACCGAGTTGCTCTCGAGCCGGATGTGATCCGAGGCCCCGGTCACGAGGATGCCGATCGGCACGTGACCGGACTCCGCGCTCCTGTACCCCGTGATGTCGAAGCCGCGGACCGTGATGTCGTGCTGGGAGTCGATCTGGATCATCGCCGACTGCTCGTCGGGGACGTCCAGTGAAGAACCATCCAGCACGACCTGCTCGTCGGGCGCGGCCGCGATGGTGATCGGGTGCTCGGGCTCACCCGAAACGCGGACGTCGACGCGCTGTTGGTACGTCCCGCCTCGTACGAAGACGGTCGAGCCCGGCACCGCGGCGTCGGCGGCCTTCTGCAGACTCGCCCACGGATCGCCGGACGTCCCTGCACCGGCGTCGTTGCCGTCTGTGGCGACCCAGTACGTGACAGCCGTCGAGGCGGCTTCGGTGCGCGTGGCGAGCGCCCAGCCCGTCACGCCGACGAGGATGAGGCAAAGGGCCGAGAGGACGACGATGATCCGCCTCTGCGTCAACCGGGAACCCCCCTCCGCTCGCGGCTGAGTGTAGTGACGGGTTCAGCAACGGTGATCATGCCAGGGTTGCATCATGACGCTCCTCCGGAGCTAGACGGTTCGTCCGACCGGCGCCATCCCTTGTTCGGAAGCTCGGCGCTCACCTAGATTGCCGCAGTGCAGCGGGCGACGTTCCGCGACGGCCTCACGATCCTCTCGGACGTCCGAGTCCTTCGCCGTGCTCTCGTCACTTCGGTGTTGGTCGGGGCGATCCTGACGGGGATCCATCTCGGCATCGGTGGATCGACCACGGTGCTCGAGGTCGCCCTCACGTTCCTCGTGCCGTTCATCGTGTCGCTCCTGTCCAGTTGGGCGGTGATCCGGCGAACCCGCACCGATACGGCGCTGCTGGAGGGTGAGATCCAGCGGATCAACCGGTTCCCCGACCAGAACCCGCATCCGGTGCTTCGCGTCGCGGGGGACGGCACGTTGAGCTACGCGAACGACGCCAGTGAGCCTGTCGCGACTGCCCTCGGCCTGCGGGTCGGTGAGCCGCTCCCACTCGAGCTCCTCCGGGAACTGCGGGATGCCGCGGCGAGCCCGGGTGAACCGATCGAGATCGCGAGCGGCGTCAGGACGTTCCAACTGCTCCCGATCGACGTGCCCGACCTCGGCGTGCTCAATGTCTACGGCACCGACGTGACGGCCGCGAAGGTGGTCGATCGGTTCCCGAACCGGAATCCGAACCCGGTCTTCCGTCTGTCACACGAGGGCGCCCTCGTCTACGCCAACGAAGCGAGCGAACCGATCGTCAGATCGCTCGACGTGGGGATGGGCGATCCGATGCCGGCGTCCCTGGTCGCCGACCTCCGCTCGATCCTCACGGGTCTGACCGATGCGGTCGAGATACGGGCGGAAGAGCACACGTACCGGCTCGAGGCAGTCGATATCCCCGAGTTCGACTTCATCAACGTCTACGGCACCGACGTGACGGCCGCGAAGTGGATCACGAAGTTCCCGGACCAGAACCCGAATCCGGTGCTGCGCATGGCGCTCGATCGCACCCTCGTGTACGCGAACGACGCCAGCGAGTACGTGGTGAAAGCGTTCGGCGTCGGGGTCGGGGAGGAGGTCCCGGAGGAGTTCTTCGCGGAGCTCCGTGCGATCGCCGATGCCGGAGCGACGCGGACGGTCGAGGTCGAAGCCGATGACCACGTCATCGCGCTCCTTCCCGTCTGGATCCCGGACTTCGGGTTCATCAACGTGTACGGCACCGACGTGACGGCCGCGCGCGAAGTCGAGATCGCGCACCGCGAGAACGAGCGGCTCCTGCTCAACATCCTGCCGGCGAAGATCGCCGAACGTCTGCGATCAGGTGAGTCGACGATCGCCGACGGGTTCGAGGAGATGACGGTGCTCTTC
>JBKPRM010000292.1:0-6526 GCA_046734555.1 Actinomycetota bacterium
CCTCACAGACCCCGTCCGAGAGCCCAACCCCCGATCCCTCACCGAGCCCCAGCACCGACCCCCCAGACTCGCCGTCACCCAGTCCCACGGGCGACGTGTTCCACCCCCGAGGCGGGGGCGGCGGTCACGAAGGCGCTCCGATCCTCAGGACGCGTGCGCACCATCCCGCCCGGTCCGCGCTGGAGCGGCGGAGGCAGCGCCGTGAACGCCGCCCGCGCGATGTCTCATGGGCACCGGATGCCCGGTGGGGCGCCTATTCGACGGCGGGCCTCGTGCGGGTGGCTCGGCGACTCGAGCGGAAGGGCTGGTCGGCGCGGAAGATCGACGAGCGCGTGTATGCGCCCTTCCCGGTCGGCGGCCTCGCGGCCTGGACCGACACGTGGGGGGCGCCGCGGTACGCCGGCGGCTACCACCCACACCACGGTCAGGACCTGATGTGCACCGAAGGCACGCCCCTGCTCGCGGTGGAACCGGGGACCGTCGAGCAGAACAGCGACCCGCTGGGCGGGATCACGATCTACCTCGTCAGGCCCGACGGCTCGTTCTGGTACTACGCCCATCTGTCGCGCTACGCGAGCGGTGTCGCCGACGGCGATCACGTGGCGACGGGTCAGGTGATCGGCCGCTGCGGCGCGTCGGGAGACGCGACCGTCTCGCATCTGCATTTCTCGCACTATTCGGCGACCGGGGCGGCACTCGATCCGATGCACGACTTGGTCGGATGGCTGCACGACGCGGAGCGCACGAGCGGCGTGCCGGTGTCGAACGGGAAGGGCGTGCACCTGCCGAAGCGGTTCACCGGCGATGGGGTCGGGGCGGAGCCGGCTCAGCTCTCCGTTCGGCCCGACCTCGCCGGGGGCACCGTGCTCTCAGCCCCGGCCACGCCGATCACCCCCTCGGACATGGTGGTGGTGCCGGCGGACGATGGAGCAGGGCTCGGCATGGCGCTCGGCGCGATGCTGCTGCTCCTGCCGCTCCCGCTCGCGAGCCGTCGCGTGCGCCAGCGGGTGCGCGCCTTCAGGAACGCTTGACGGTCGCCTTCACGGCGTCCACCTTCGATGGGTCGTGCGTCGACGACACCGTCACGGTGACCGACTTCGCGGTTGGAGCCGAGGAGCCCACCGTGACCTTCAGTATGAGGACCTTCGTCGTCGCTGGATCGAGCGCCACCTTGTAGGTGCCGCCCGTCACGGCTGAGGTCACGCCGGTGGTCCCGTCGTAGTAGACGACGGTGTAGCCCGTGCTCGACTTACCACCCACCACCTTGTACGTGTCGCGATCGGTTCCGTCGTTCTGGAGCATGACCTTGAACTTCACCGTCGAGCCCACGGCGACCTTCACGGTCTTCGATTGGTTCGTCGCCGAGGTGTTGTACACGTTGTCGCCCACGTAGACGGTGCCCTTGGCGAGCTGTGCATCCGGCCGATGCACGGCTGAGTCCACCGTCCAGGTGCGGCTGGCCGGCGTACTCACGTTGTTGAGCGAGTCGAACGCCTCGACCTGGAACGTGTGTTGCCCCGACGGCAGCCCGGTGTAATCCGCCGTCACGCACGGAGAGAACCCGCCCGAGTCGAGCTGACACTGGAACGTCGCGCTCGGATCGGTGTTGGACGAGAACGTGAACGATGCCGAGTCCACCAACACCGTCCCCGACGGACCGGAGTCGATCGTCACCGAGGGAGGCGTCGTATCGACGGTCCACGTGTAGGAGGCAACCGCGCTCTGGTTCCCCGCCGGATCGGACGCCCACACTTGGAACGTGTGGCTGCCGTCAGCGACCGCGCTATACGACTTGGGGGAGCTACACCCCGCCGAGGCGGCGGCATCGAGCTGGCACGTGAACCCCGTCACGGGCTCGTCGGCCGCGAACGAGAAGGCGGGTTGCGTGGAATTGTCTGTCAACGGCGGATCGTCGGTGATGGAGACGCCGGGTGGGTCGGTGTCGATGGTCCATGGATACGTGGTCGGGTTCCCGTCGTGGCCCAGGCTGTCCGTCGCGTAGACGAAGAAGGTGTGGGCGCCGTCGGGGAGGCTCGGGGTCGCATCACCGCTCGCGCACGCGGCGTAGGCGCCCGCATCGAGCTTGCAGTGGAAGGTGACCCCCACGTCGTTCGCGGTGAACTGGAACGTGGGAGCGCTGATGTTCGAGACCACACCCGGCCCCGCGGTGATCGTCGTGTCCGGGCCGTCCTGGTCCGCGAAGACCTGCACGCGGTCGTTGTTCGAGTCCGCGACGAGCAGACGTCCCGTCCCGTCGACGGCGATCGCTGTCGGGGTGTTGAACTGATACGTGTCGAGGCCGTTCGAACCGATCTGGTCGAGATACGTGCCCGACGGCGAGAAGCGCTGTACCCGTGCGTTGCCCGTGTCGTCGACCAAGACTGCCCCGCCGGCTTCGATGTCGATGTCGGTGGGACCCGAGAGCCCGCCGTTCCCGTTCCCTGCCGAGCCCCAGGCGCGGATGAAGACGCCGGTCGGTCCGAACTCCTGGATCCGGTTGTTGAGGCTGTCCGCCACCCAGACGTTCCCGCTGCCGTCGATCGCCAGTCCCTTCGGTGAATGGAAGGCGCCGGTGGCGGTCCCGAACGTGGGAGCAGACGACCCCCAGGTCCGGACCCAGGCGTGGGATGGATCGAACTCCTGGATGCGATGGTTGAGCGTGTCCGCGACGTAGATGTCGCCCGAAGCGTCGACCACGATCCCTTGGGGCTTGTTGAACGTGCCGTCGATCTGCCCGTTGCTCCCCCACTGCGACACATAGGTGAGGGACGACGTGAACTCCTGGATCCGATAGTTGTTCGTGTCGGCGACGAACAAGTGCCCCGTCGTCGGGTCGATCGCGATCGCCGTGGCCGGGTTCCCCGCGTTCAGCTGCCCGTTCGAGCTGCCCGACCCGTAGGTCGACTGGGCCAGGAGTGAACCGTCCGGAGCGAACTTCTGGATGATCCCTTGCGCCTGGTTCGACACGTACACGTTGTCGGAGGCGTCGACCGCGATCCCGGTCGGGAAGTCCAAGACGCCGGGCGCAGGATAGTGTCCCCAATCCGTCTGATAGATGCCGGCGCCCGAGAACCGCTCGACCCGCCCGTTGCCGGTGTCGGCGACGTAGACCTTGCCGCTCGGAGCGAACCCGATGCCCTGCGGGTTGTTGAGGTTCCCGTTCCCTGAGCCTGCGGACCCGTACGTTGCGACGGTCGCACCGGTCGCATCGAACACCGTGATCACATCAGCGGTCGTCGTGACCCACGCGTTGCCGGACCCGTCGATGTCGACACCCGTCGCACCCGTCGAGCCCCACGAGTTGAGGAGGTTGCCGTTCGTGGCGTACCGGCACACATGGCTCGTGCCGACGATGTACAACACGTCGGTCGCGTCGAACGCCAGCTCCGCCGGAGACTGGCACGGCGAGGTGCTCAGGTCGATGCTGCTTTGCCAGACACCGGTCGGCGTGAACTGCTGCACCCGCTGATTGCCGAGGTCGGCCACCCAGACCTTGCCGGTCGAGTCGACGGCAACACCCTGCGGATTCTTGAACTGTCCGTTGCCCGATCCGTAGTTGTTCGTGGAAGGCCACTTCGTGATGTAGTTGCCGAGGCCATCGAAGCGCTGGACGCGTGGTGTGAGGTTGTTCCCCGATTCGACCGTGAAGATGTCGCCGCTCGTGGGAGAGATCGCTACCGAGGTCGGGTCGAGCACCTGACCGTTGCCCGTCCCAGGCCCGGCGATCACATCGAGGAAGGTGCCGTCCGCCGTGTACTCGACGAGCTGGTCTCCACCCGATGATCCGAGGCTCACCGTATCCGTCACGAAGACATGTCCGCTCGTGTCGACCGCGATCCCCTCGGGTGTCTTCAACCTCGGCAGCCCGATCATCTGCACGAACGACATCATCTGGCTCGCCGCCGAGGCAGGAACCGCGGGGAGGCAGACGAAGGCCAGGCTGAGTACCACCACGAGGGCGGCGAACGCCCGGCGGGCGTGCCGGAACGAGCTGAGGGGGGCTGCTCGGGTCACCCCAGGGTTGTCGGCCGTTCGGGGGGTGCCCTTGACCTGGCGGGCTAGCGGGCCGTCAGGACCTCGTGACCGTCGTCGGTGATCGCGACCGTGTGTTCGAAATGTGCCGCCAACGACCCATCGGCGGTGACCACCGTCCACCCGTCGTCGAGCACCCGCGTCCCGTCGCCGCCGAGCGTGAGCATCGGCTCGATCGCGACGACGAGCCCGGGCTTGAGCTCGGGGCCTCGGCCGGCAACGCCCCAGTTCTGGATGAAGGGATCCTCGTGGAGCGCGCGTCCGATGCCGTGCCCGCCGTACTCCCGGATCACACCGAGTCCCTGTGCCAGGGCGACCTGCTCGATCGCGTGGCCGATGTCGGACAGGCGGCCGCCCGGTCGCACGACGGAGATCGCGTCATCCAGGGCGGACTGGGTCGTCTCGGCCAGACGCTTCGCGTCGTCGCTCGGAGGCGCGCCGACGAACACCGTGACGGCGGCGTCCGAGTGGAAGCCATCCCAGATCGCTCCGAAGTCGAGCGAGACGAGGTCACCGTCGGCGAGCAACCGATCGGCGGCGGGGATCCCGTGAACGATCTCGTCGTTGACCGACGCACAGATCGAACCCGTGAACCCCTTGTAGCCGAGGAACGACGGTGTCGCCCCCTCGGATCGGATGAACCCCTCGGCGATCCGGTCAAGGTCGAGCGTGGTCGCCCCCGGGACGACCGCCTCGAGCACACGATCGATCGTGCCCGCCGTGATGGCGCCGGCGCGGCGCATCTTGTCGAGCTCGGCCGCAGATTTCCGGATGATCATCGCCGGTCCCTCACAACAACTCCTGGAGCGCCTCGAACATCCGCTCGCTGACCACGTCGAGCGGCGCCTCGGCGTCGACCGCCCGGAGCAGGTCTCGCTCGGCGTAGAAGGCTTCGAGGGGCTGCGTCTGCTCGCGGTAGACCGCCAGACGTCGCTTCACGGTCAAGGCGTCCTCGTCGTTGCGCTTCTCCAGCGGCGTGCCGTCGACGTCACAGACCGTATCGTCGGCCGGCGGGCGCCACTCCTGATGGTACGTGCGCTTGCACATGGGGCACGTGAACCGGCCGGTGATGCGGCGGATCGCCGTCTCGTCGGTGATCAGGAACTGCACGACCGCGTCCAAGGGGGTGCCGGCCGCGCCCAGGACCTCGTCGAGCGCCCGCGCCTGCGGCACGGTCCGCGGGAAGCCGTCCAAGATGAAACCCTTGCTCGCGTCGGGCTCGCGAAGACGTTCGTCGACCAACCGCACCATGACCGCGTCCGGGACGTATTCCCCACGGTCCATGTACGTGCGTGCCTGGATCCCGAGGGGCGTTCCCTCCTGGACCGCCTCGCGGAGGGTGTCTCCGGTGGAAAGCTGCGGGATGCCGAGGTGTTCGGACAGCACGCGCGCCTGGGTCCCCTTGCCCGCTCCCGGCAGCCCCAGGAACACGAATCGCATGGGCGCAGCCCTCCGCTAGCTGAGGAAGCCTTCGTAGTGTCGCATCATCAACTGCGACTCGATCTGCTTCATCGTCTCGAGCGCGACGCCCACGGCGATCAGGATCGAGGTGCCACCGAAGGGGAACTGCTGGATCTTCCAATACGCCAGGACGATCGTCGGGATCAGCGCGATGGCCGCGAGGAACAGCGAGCCCGGCAGCGTGATCCGGACCAAGATCGCGTTCAGATAGTCCGCCGTGGGCGGTCCCGGACGGATGCCGGGGATGAAGCCGCCGTTCTTGCGGAGGTTGTCGGCGGTCCGGATCGGATCGAACTGGATCGCCGTGTAGAAGTAGGAGAAGAACACGATCAGCCCGGCGAGGATCGACATGTAGACCCAGTTGGCCGTGTTCGAGATGTACTTGTTGACGAAGTCCTGGAACCACTGCGCGTGGATCACGCTCGCGAGCAGCACGGGGAAGTAGAGGATCGAGTTCGCGAAGATGATCGGGATCACGCCGGCCTGGTTGACCTTGAGCGGCAGGTACGTCGACTGGCCGCCCATCTGCTTGCGCCCGACAACCCGCTTCGCGTACTGGATCGGGATACGCCGTTGCCCCTGATCCATGAAGACGACCGCGACGATGATCGCGATGCCGATCAGCAGGACCACGACGAACTTGCCGGGGCCGCCGCTGCGCAGGATCGCGCTGCCCTCGAACGGCAGCCGGCTGATCACCGAGGTGAAGATCAGGATCGACATGCCGTTGCCCACCCCGCGCTGGGTGATCAGCTCGCCGAGCCACATGATCAACGCGGTGCCCGCGGTCATCACGAGGACGATCAGCAGCACGTTGCTCGGCTTGAACGACCCCGGCACCGTGAACAGGTCGGGGATGTTCTGGCTCGCGCCGTTGTGGAACAGGAACACGAGCCCGGCCGATTGCAGGAACGCCAGCGCGACGGTGACGTAGCGGGTGGTCTGGTTGATCTTCTTGGTGCCCGCCTCGCCCTGGTCCTGCCACTGGGCGAGCTTCGGGATGACCACCGTCATCAACTGGATGATGATCGAG
>JBKPRM010000293.1:0-7953 GCA_046734555.1 Actinomycetota bacterium
GTCGAGGCACGGCACGTCATGGAGCTCGGCAGTGGGTTCGGGTACAGCGCGTACTGGTTCGCGCGGGCCGTCGGCACGCAGGGCGAGGTGCACTGCACCGACGGCGACCCGAACAACGCGGCGAAGGCGGAGGCATACCTCTCCCGCGCCGGGCTCTGGGACCGGGTGACGTATCACGTCGGTGACGCCGTCGAGCAGATGGGAACCGTCGAAGGGGAGTTTGACATCGTGTACGACGACATCGACAAGCACGGCTACCCGACGGCGTGGGTGGCCGCGCGAGACCGGATACGGGTCGGAGGCCTCTACATCTGCGACAACGTGCTCTGGTCCGGGCGGGTCCTCGAACGCGACCCCGATCGCGATACCACGGCGATCCTGGAGCACAACCGGATGATCGCTGAAGACGAGCGCTTCGTGAGCACGATCGTGCCGACGCGGGATGGGGTCTTCGTCGCCATCAGGACCGGATGAACGCGAGGACGTGGCCGTTCCGCAGTAGACTCCGCCGGGCTGACTGGACGGGATGGCCTCCGCTGCACCACCGCCTCCCGTTACCCTGACAGGAGAGCCCCGGAACCGAAACCGCGGGAGTGAACGGCGCGTGGCGACTGCTCGGAAGAAGAAGAGCGACTACGGCGGCCTCTACAAGGGCCACCCCGGCCAGTACTCCTGGATCTTGCATCGCATCACCGGCGTCGCGGTGATCCTGTTCCTGTTCATGCACGTGGTGGACACCGCGCTGATCGGCTGGGGGCCCGAAGCCTACGACCGCGTCGTCTCCGCCTACGCGAATCCGTTCATCCATCTGTTGGAGCTGGGACTCGTGATCGCGGTGCTGTACCACTCGCTGAACGGGTTGCGGATCACGATCATCGACTTCTTCCCGCGGCTCGTCTCGCACATCACGGGCATCTCGATCGCAACGACGGCGGTGTTCGTGCTCACCGCGGTCCCCGTCACCGTGATCATGCTCAAGCAGACCTGGGACCTCTACAAGGCCTGACGATGGCGACGACGACCTCGCGGCGACCGACACAGGACAGACCCGGCTCCGGGCCGAGCCGTCAGCTCGGCCGCGAGCGCCCCATCGGTGGCGGCGAGCTGTGGCTCTGGCTGTTCATGCGGATCAGCGGGATCCTGCTCCTGTTCCTCGCGCTCGGCCACCTGCTCGTGATGCACCTGATGGGCACCGGCGCCGAACGGATCAACTTCGGGTTCGTCGCCGTTCGCTGGGCGAGCCCGTTCTGGCGCACGTGGGACTGGATGCTGCTGATGCTGGCGCTCATCCACGGCATCAACGGTCTGCGGAACATCACGCTGGACTACGTGACGCGACCGGGTTGGCGCCTCGCGATCAACCTAACGTCGTACGTGATCGGTTTCACGCTGCTGGTCCTCGGCACGATCATCGTCGTGACGTTCGACCCGTCGAGATGGCCGGGGGCGGTCTAGGTGACCACCACCCATACCTACGACGCGCTCGTCGTGGGCGCGGGCGGCGCCGGCATGCGCGCCGCGATCGAGCTTTCCGAGCGGGTGCGAACCGCGGTGATCTCGAAGCTGTACCCGACCAGATCGCACACCGGCGCGGCGCAAGGCGGCGTGTGCGCCGCGCTCGGCAACACCGAAGAGGACCACCCCGAGTGGCACGCGTTCGACACGATCAAGGGCGGCGACTACCTGGTGGACCAGCCCGCCGCGATGTTGATGACCGAGGAGGCCATCGAGGCGATCTATCAGCTGGAGCGCTGGGGGTTGCCCTTCAACCGCACGCCCGACGGCCGGATCGATCAACGTCGCTTCGGCGGTCACACGGCCAACCACGGCGAGCGACCGGTGCGCCGGGCCTGCTACGCGGCGGACCGCACCGGTCACATGATCCTGCAGACGCTGTACCAGCAGTGCGTCAAACGGAACGTCCGGTTCTTCAACGAGTTCTACTGCCTCGACCTGCTGCGTGACGAGGACGGGATCACCGCCGGCATCGTCGCGTACGAGCTCGCGACGGGAGAGCTCCACGTGTTCCGCGCCAAGTCCGTCGTGTTCGCGACCGGCGGCTACGGACGGATGTTTCGTGTCACGTCGAACGCGCACGCGCTGACCGGCGATGGGCCGGCCGTCGTCTGGCGGCGCGGCATCCCGCTCGAGGACATGGAGATGTTCCAGTTCCATCCGACGGGGCTGGCGCGGCTCGGCGTGCTGCTTTCGGAAGCCGCCCGCGGCGAGGGCGGCATCGTGCTGAACAAGGACGGCGAGCGCTTCATGGAGCGCTACGCCCCGACGATCAAGGACCTCGCGCCGCGCGACATGGTGAGCCGCGCGATCTATCAGGAGATCAAGGAGGGCCGCGGCGCCGGCCCGAACGGCGACTGGGCCTACCTCGACATCTCGCACCTCGACCCCAAGGTGATCGAGGAGAAGCTCCCCGACATCACGGAGTTCGCGCGGATCTACCTGAAGGTTGAGCCGACCACCGAGCCGGTGCCGATCCAACCGACCGCGCACTATGCGATGGGCGGCATCCCGACCGACACGGACGGTCGCGTGGTCGCAGGCCCGAACGAGGACGTGATCCCCGGCCTGTACGCCGCCGGTGAGTGCGCGTGCGTGAGCGTCCACGGTGCGAACCGGCTGGGCACGAACTCACTCCTCGACCTCGTCGTGTTCGGACGTCGCGCCGGCGACCATGCGGCGGCGCACGCGAAGGGCTCGGAGCTCGCGACACCCCCGGACAGACCGGAGCAACGCACGCTCGACCAGCTGAACGGCATCCTCGACAGGACGACCGGCGACAACGCGGCGGACATCCGCAAGGAACTCCAAGACAGCATGTTCGACCTCGCGTTCGTCGTGCGAAGCGAGGAGAGCCTCACGAAGATGGACTCGATCCTTGATGGGCTCCGCGACCGCTACGCGCGCGTCGCGATCACCGACAAGGGCGCGATCTACAACACGGACCTGATGGAGACCGTCGAGCTCGGATACCTGCTGGACTGCGCCGAGGCGTTGGTCGGGAGCGCCCTCGCACGCACCGAGAGCCGCGGCGGTCACTACCGGGAGGACCATCCGCTGCGCGACGACGCGAACTGGCTGAAGCACTCGCTCGCCTACCGCAACGACGATGGGACGATCCGGCTCGAGTACAAGCCCGTGAAGATGGGCCCCTATATACCGATGGAGCGCAAGTACTGATGGCGACGGCGGCCGAGGTCCTGAACGCGTCCGAGGAACGGCGTATCGGCCCGCGCTCGGGAGCCATGGCCTTGACCGTCCGCGTACGTCGGTTCAACCCTGAGGTCTCGCAGGACTCCTGGTGGGACGAGTGGACGGTGCACGTCGACCCGCTCGACCGACTCGTCGAGGTGCTGCACCAGATCAAGTGGCATCACGACGGCACGCTCAGCTTCCGCCGGTCCTGTGCACACGGCATCTGCGGCTCGGACGCGATGCTGATCAACGGGCGGAACCAGCTCGCCTGCAAGGTCCTGGCGGAGGACGTCGGCCCGAGGGTGACGATCGAGCCGATCCGTGGACTGTCGGTGCTGAAGGACCTGATCGTCGACATGGACCCGTTCATGGACGACGTGAAGGCGATGCTGACGTACCTCATCAACGATTCCGGCGAGCCAGACAGGGAGCGCCGGCAATCCCCCGAGGATCGCCATCGCTACGACGACACCACCAAGTGCATCCTCTGCGCCTGCTGCACGACGTCGTGCCCCGTGTTCTGGGGGGACGGGGCCTACGTCGGCCCGGCCGCGATCGTGAACGCGCACCGGTTCATCTTCGATTCACGCGACGAGGGCGGCCGCGAGCGGATGAGGATCCTGTCCGAGAAGACGGGGGTCTTCCGCTGTCGCACGACGTTCAACTGCACCGACGCATGCCCACGCGGCATCGAGGTCACCAAGGCGATCCAGGAAGTGAAGCGCGCGATCTTGTTCGAGCGTTTCTAGGCCCGCGCCGAGCACGCCGCCCAACCGATGCCGCTCGTCGCCACCCAAGCGCCGGCGCGACGTTTCCAGTCGTACGTGATGCCACCCCGACACCCTGAACCCGCGGTCGCCCCGCTTTCCCACCATGCGTACTCGGATGTCGCGGTCCCTGCCCCGAACTCGATCGGCGCGAAGACCCAGAACTCGGGACCGTCGACGTCGCGGTCCGTCACCCATGTGATCCGACGATCGATCGCAGCGTCCAACGCGCGCTGCAGCGCTGGAGACATCGGCGTGCAGCCTCGCAACCGCGACGGCGTCCGACACGTCTCGTTGAGGATCTGCACGCGACCGCTCCCGGACTCCGCGGTCACAGCGTCCATGCGAGCTTGCGCGTTCGGTCCACGACCGCGCGGAACCTCGCCCGCGACGGCTGGCGTCGCGAGGAGCAGGGCGGCAACGAGGCCGGCGGCGACTGACCGCGTGATCATGCCCGCGACGGTGTCACACGTGGATCCGAGAAGCAACGGCTCTTCGGTCCCCGTGGCGGGACCGGTTGGCCATTAGCCTGGGTGTCCGAATGGCGAAGCATCGCGTGGCCCTGATCCCCGGGGATGGCATCGGGCCGGAGGTCGCGTCCGCCACGCGTCTGGTGCTCGACGCGGTGGACGTCGGCATCGAATGGCTCGAACGCCCGGCCGGCGCGGGCGCGCTCGACACCCACGGGGCATTGCTCCCCGACGAGACGATCGACACGATCCGCGACTGCCGGGTCGCGATCAAAGGCCCGATCACCACCCCGGTCGGCACAGGGTTCCGCAGCGTCAACGTCGCCCTGCGGCTCGGCCTTGACCTGTTCGCGGCCGTCCGGCCGGCTCGCTCGCTCCCGGGCGTGCCGACGCGCTTCGATGACGTCGATCTCGTGGTCGTGCGCGAGAACACCGAGGACCTGTACCAAGGGATCGAGTTCGAACGCGGCTCCGAACAGGCTGCCGCCTTGCGCCAAGAGCTGCGCGACATCGCCGGCGAGGAGATCCGCGAGGACGCCGGTGTCACGCTGAAGCCGATCAGCGTCACCGGCGCGCACCGCATCGTGCGGTTCGCCTTCGAGTACGCGCGGTCGCATCGACGCGAGCGGGTGACGGTGGGACACAAGGCGAACGTGATGCGGTTCTCCGACGGGATCTTCCTGCAGGCCGCGGTCGAGGAGGCGAGCGACTTCCCCGACATCCCGTGGGACGAGATCCAGATAGACCACCTGACGTCGCGGCTCGCTCGCAAGCCCGAGGAGTTCGACGTGCTGCTGCTGCCGAACCTGTACGGCGACATCATCTCGGACCTGTGCGCCGGGCTGGTTGGCGGCCTGGGCCTGATCCCCGGCGCGAACATCGGATGGGAGTACGCCGTGTTCGAACCGGTGCACGGCAGCGCGCCCGATATCGCCGGGCAGGAGAAAGCGAACCCGGTCGCGATGATCTTGTCGGGAGCGCTGCTGCTGCGACACCTCGGCGAGCTCGATGCAGCCGAGAACGTCGAGTGGGGCGTGGACGAGACGTTGCGCAAGGGAGAGATCCGCACACCGGATCTGGGTGGCGAGGCCTCGACGATGGGATTCGCGGAAGCGATCGCCGCCGAGGCCGTCGCGTGGGAGCATGGCCCGAGCTAGACCGGCGGCAACCCCGGGATCGACGCGAGCTGCGACGCGATCAGCTCGCGATCTTCCTTATCCTCGATCGTCGAGAGCACTCGGCGCGCCTCGGCCGCGTACCGGTCGCGCGCACGATCCTCGCCGATCGCGGCGGACGCGCGCGCCATGCCTTCCAACATCGATGCGAGCCGCCAGTCCGTCCATCCGTTCGCGCGGCACACGTCGAGCGCGTTGGAGGCGTAGCGGTGCGCGAGCTCGCCGAACCCCAACAGGCTCGCGGCGTGGGCGATCAGCCAATCGCCGACCATCGCCTCTTCGTCGCCGCCGACCACGCTCCAGTGGTAGCGAGACGTGAAGGCGAGTCCCAAGAGCTCTCGATCTTGCTCCGGCGTTCGGGAGACCAGATCGATCAGCGCCCACGCGCCGTTGAAGGCATCGACGGCGACCTGCCGGTGCCACCCGGCCTCGGCCTCGATCGGTTCGTCACCCATGGTGGTGTCCGTGTTCCTCATCTCCGTCCGGACCTCGACCGAGGTCCCACTCGCGGGTTCGTCAACAGCCCGGTTGACCGTGGTTGCCGCAACAGCCGCCACGCACCAATCCGAGCGAGCGGTTCTTCACGGTCAGTCCGATCTTCTGGACGAGCGTGTAGTTCGGGTTGCGCCAGTTCGTGAAGAACATGGCCACGTGCTCGCGGAGCTGCTCACCGAACGTCGGCATGCAGGAATCCTACGTGGCGCTGCTTGGTCGCACCCCACCTCGGTGCGAGACTCGACGCGATGGAAACAGCGCCGCGCCTGGACGCCTCACGCCCGTCGTCGCTACGCGCCCTCGGGTTCGCGTTGACGGCGGCGGGTGCGCTGGCGATGGGCGTGGGGTCGTTGCTCGACTGGGTCACCGTCGGTCTCCGCGACCTCACGAGCCTGCAGACGACGGTCCCGGGAACGGACGTCGGCGCGGGGCGCATCGCCCTCGTCGCCGCCGTGATCGTCTTGGTGCTCGTGATCGTCAGCCGCGTCGTCGCGGGGCCGGCCCGGAGGTGGATCGCGCTCGTCATCGTCGTGGCGGCCGGCGTCGCGACCGTGATCTCCACATGGTTCGTGGTGTCTGCCGCCGATCACTTCTCCCCCGTCGACGATGAGACCTTGGTCAACGCCGTCGCCCAGGCCACCGGCAAGAGCGTCGACGAGGTCCGCACCGCGCTCGCGTCCGTGATCGACCAGCTCGGCGGCTACACCCACGTCGGCCCCGGTCCGTGGGTCGCGATCGTGGGCGGCTTGCTCGCGATCGCCGGCGGTGTGATCACGTACGTGTGGGCGAGCCGCGTCGCGGCGGAGCCGACGGAGCTGCCTCCTCACTGACCTACAGCTTCGCGAGGTCGGCGCATTTCTCCCTGATGCCCTCCGCGGCGGCTCGCAGCTGCGACAGCTCGTCGTCGTTGAGGTCGAGCTCGACCACCGCCTCGACCCCGCCCCGGCCGATCCGCGCCGGAACGCCGATGTACACCCCGTCGATCCCATACTGCCCGGTCGTCCACGCGCAGACCGGCAGCACCGCCTTCGAGTCGCGAACGATCGCCTCGACCATCGCGACCACGGACGCGCTCGGCGCGTAGTACGCCGATCCGCTCTTGAGCAGCCCCACGATCTCGGCACCGCCGTCGCGGGTGCGCTGGAAGAGCCGGTCGATCGTGCCGTCATCCACCAGTTCCGGGAGGGGTTTCCCATCGACCGTCGCATGACGCGGCAGCGCGACCATCGCGTCACCGTGGGAGCCGAGGGTCATCGCCTCGACCACCGAAGGGGACACCGAGAGCTCCTCCGCGATGAAGAACCGCAGCCGTGCGGAATCGAGCACGCCGGCCATCCCGAAGACGCGCTCCTTGGGGAACCCAGAGCGATCGGCGGCGAGGGAGGTCATCTCGTCGAGCGGATTGGACACGACGATCACGATCGCATCCGGCGAGCGGGGCGCGACGTTGGCGATCACGTCGGACATGATCGAGGCGTTCTTCGCGAGCAGATCCATGCGGCTCATGCCCGGTTGGCGAGGGAACCCCGCGGTGATGACGACGACGTCGCTACCGGCCGTCTCGGCGTAGTCGTTCGTGCCGACGATCGTGGGTTCGTACCCTTCGACCGGCGCGGCCTCCTGCAGATCGAGGGCGAGGCCTTGTGGCTTGCCCTCGATGATGTCGATCAAGACGACGTCGCCGAGGCCCTTCTCCAGCAGACGCATCGCGCTCGTCTGGCCGACGAAGCCGCTGCCAACCACGGTGATCTTCATGGACGCTCCTTCGCGGTGAGGACGGTCCGAGGCTACCGAACGGGCGCGATGCGCCCGGATCAGAGCGCGTCGACGATAGCG
>JBKPRM010000294.1:0-5813 GCA_046734555.1 Actinomycetota bacterium
GGACCAGGCCGTGCGCGATCAGGAATCCAGAGAAGATGAACCGCCACATATGATCACCTCCCTTCTGGACGTCACGATGGGGCATCAAGACGGCAGCGTCACCGGGCGGAGGGCCTGGTCGGTGCGGCCCGAAGGTCCCGACTCAGATCAGGGAAGACTGCTCGGACATCCGAACACCTCGGATCATCCTGTCGACAGTGTCGCCGTCTGGGATCCGATCGCCGGCCTCGAGCTCCCGGTACTCGCGGACGGTCACGCCGAGCAGCCATGCGGCGCGGCACACCCGAAGCCATTCGCGTGTCCGATCATGCTCGAGCATCTTCGGGAACGCGGCGAGGGTCGGCACCGCCCCGTGTGGCGTCTTTACCGGCTAACCCGCCCCACCCCCGCCCCCGCCGTGTGGGTTCTCCCAGTAGGAGGGGTCGTGCTGAGGGGCGTTGGGATCGTCGTCGGGATAGCGTGAAAGCCATTCCCACATTTTGCTCACCAGCGACTTCATCCAACGCATCGACGACAACCGTATACCTCGGCTGATCCACCACCATCGCGATGAACGACAGTCCTGTCCCTCGGTGACCTCATGTCTCGTCAAGGGAACATGACGCTGCGTCCGTCAGTGTTGGCTGATCGCCTTGCCGAGGCGTTCAGCGTCACTCAGCTACGGAGGCGCGAACGCTATCGCCCACACGCCAGCGACCACGAGGACGCACCCCGTCATGACCGCCCTGCGGCGAAGAACGTCCAAGCGTGTCTCGGTCCACCATCCTCCTAGGGGACCTGAGGGCGGCAACCACCCATAGGGGCCAGACCCCTTGCGTTCACTCCGAGGACGCTGATACCACTCACCCCATCGGCGACCGGCCCGGGCCAGGAGCCCGCGAAACACGATGAATACCACCCCGGCGATCGCCCACCCCATACCTGTCGCCTTCGTCACAGCGGCCTTGCCCCCTGAGCGGACCCTAACGCGGTGACCGGATCGGCTGGCACGGGTCCCGCCAACACCACCACAGGCCCCTATATGCGAGTTGCCGGTGAGGGCGCAGTTAGTCGCCCTCGCGCCACAGGTTTATCTGCGGCAGTCCGGCGGTGGTCAGCACCTCATTGATCTCTGTGCAGTGCGACACGTCGTGCGCGATGGACCGCTGCAGCACCCACCCCCGCGTGTGCTTCACGATGTCGCCATCGAAGTCGCGACGGATCACCTCGTCGAGCATGTCGTAGGTCCACGTATCCAGGCACCGCTCGACGATCGCGAAGCTCGTCTCGATCCCCCTCACCAACTGCTGCGCGTCGAGCACATGTACGAGGTCCTCGTCGCCGGGGCACTCCCAAAGGGCGTTCGGATACGGCGTGTCCTCGGCACCCGGCTCCTCCAAGAAGCCGCAGAGGGACGAGACTCGCTGACACCCCAGATGCCCGATCGTCGCCCACAGTGGCCATCGGTCCGGGCCAGGCACGGCGGCAAGCTGCTCGTCCGAGAGCGTCGCGACGGTGTCGCGGAGCGCGTGGTTGTAGTGAGGCCAAGATGGAAACGCGGCACGGATGGTCATGCCCGCACGCTACCGTTCTACACGGGTCGTCATGTATCGCCAGGATGAGGACTACGACCAGTCCCGGCCGTTACCACGACGTTGACCGTGGTCAAGGTCCGCTAGTCCTTAGTAGGGGGCTCTTCCGTCCGGCGATCAGCGACCTCATGTATCTCGTAGGTGACATGAGGCACGGCACGGTTCTTCTGAGAGAGCGGGCAAAGATCACGGAGCGCAGCGGGACCGAGCGCGGCGATGCCCGAACGGAGGGCGGCGTCCTCCTCGATTGGGTCGACCATCCGAACACGATGAAGATCTCTTCCTTATGGTCCGCATCGGGCATCCATCTACGCCCTCTCTGGGGGTTGGCACGGAGACCCCGCGCTCAGACGAAAGCGCAGAGCGGCGACGAGTCGGCAGATCCTCCGAATGCGGATGTGAATTCCTCGTCGTCGCCGTAGACGGCGCGTCCGGTCTGGTGGACGACGATGCCTTCGCCCGGGACGGTGAAGCGCCACACCGCGCCCGATGTCGTACTCCGAACGACGCGTTTGCCGTTGGGCCCATAGAACGAGACGACTGTCCAAGAACCGTCGTCGCGCAGCAGCTCTCCCGTGTCGCGGTTCTCCAGGCGTCCCGACCAGTGCCAGTGTTCGATCGAGCGAACCCGCACACCGTCGGCCCAGAATTCGGTGATGCGGACGGTGGTGGTCGCGTGCTCCACCGGATCCCGGCCGGGGCACGACCAATGGATGTCGAACTCGGAGACGTGAACGCTGTGGGTGACGGTCATGGCGCGCGCCGGGATGGCGGTCGTTAACGCGGATCCCAGAGCGATGGCGAGCGTGACGCCCACCCGAACGACGGATCTACGCATGGCCATGCTCTCCCTCCCGCTTCAGACCACTCCCGACAGCATCATCCTCCAGGGGGCGTGGGCCCCGCAACACGAACGACCACGCCAAATGAGCATCCGGGGAACGCGGCGACGGTCGTCATGGCGCGATGCAAGTCATGGAACGGCGAGAAACGCCGGTGCACTCACGCGCAGCGGAACTGGCCCTCGATCGGGGGCCAGGGGTAACCCAATCGCTCGGTGACGACCCGACGGAATCGGACTCGCCTCCACGAAGGAGCCCCCTAACCCACAGCGAGCCGTACCCCGTCCGTGTCACGCCCAAAGGCGTCATGAACGGATCTTCATCCGAGGTCGCGCAGCGCTCGCAGCAGTCGGAGCCGCGCCACGGGGTTCGTCTCGGCGATCGCGATCAACGTCGCCATGTGTTCGAGCTCCGGCCTACCCACGAGCTGGCGAAACGCGCTTCTCCGGCGGCCAGTTCAAGACGCGCTCCAACTCGGCTCGCGCCTCGGCGGCAGGACGGAGAGCCCCTCACGGATGTTCGCATCCTCGTCGATCAGCGGCGAGCGCATCACGGGATCGGCCTCCAGGTCGGTCAGCGCGTCGAGGAGCGCCTGTGAGCGGCCGCGTTTCATGGAGTTGGCGGAAGGCGTCAGCTCGGTCGACGTCGTCTCACTCAAGCAACTTCAAGAACTGACCGGCACCGTCGTCGCCGAGGAGCGACTGGCGTCTGTGACCGACGCTCTAGCCGACGCGGCCAAACGGATCGTTGGCGTTGGACACCGACGATCGGATTAGCAACTACTTCGGATGGCTGGGATCGTCGACATCTGCAGCCTGTCGCCGGCCTCGATCTCCCGGTACTCGCGCAGCGTCACGCCGAACAGCCATGCGGCGCGGCAGACCCGGAGACCTTCGGGCTTTCGATCGCGTTCGAGCATCTTGGGGAACGCTTTCACCCCTCCGCCCCTTCCTATCCATCCTGCTTGAGGTCCTCCATCGCCAGGTTGCGGCGAGGTCCTTGCAGCGGAAGGATTCGACCGTGGACATACCCGAGACCCGATACGCGAAGACCGCCGATGGCGTCCACATCGCCTACCAGGTCGTGGGCGATGGACCGTTCGACATCGTGTTCGCCGGCTCCTCATACACGTCGAACGTAGAGCTGCTGTGGGATTGGTCGCTCTCGCGTTCCTTCCTTACCGGGTTGGCAGCCCGTTGCCGCCTGATCTTCTTCGATCGACGAGGGACCGGCCTGTCCGACAAGGTGGCGGGAGACCGTCTGCCGACGATCGAAGCTCGGACGGAGGACATCCACGCTGTCATGGATGCTGCTGACTCTGAGCGTGCCGTCCTCCTGTCGCTCGAGGATGCATCGACGATGACCTTCGTCTTCGCCGCGACATATCCAGCCCGTACGAGGGCTCTCATCGCCTACAACCCGGTGTCCAAGGGGAGTTGGGCGCTCGACGCACCGTGGCTACAGACGCGCGAAGAACACGACGCGTACCTGGACAGGGTCGACGCGGATTGGGGAACGGCACCTTTCTTCGATGACATCGCCCGGGACCTTTACATACCCTCGTTGTCGACGGACCCGGGATTCGTCCAGAGCTACGCCCGACTCGTCCGCCAATCCATCAGCGCGGCCGATGCGATGGCGGCCGAGCGGATGTGGTTCGAGACCGACATGCGCGACGTCTTGCCCGTGATCCAAGCACCGTCGCTGATCGTCTATGACCCGATGATCCGGGTATCACCCGAAGAGGAGGTTCGCTACATCGCTCAGCGCATCCCCGGTGGAACATTCGCGGCCATCTCGGGAACGCCCGATTGGGCGGAGTTCTTCGATCACGTTGATCGCTTCCTTGCTTCCCTCACGCACGAGGAAGCCGAGTTCGATCGGGTGCTCGCGACCCTGCTCTTCACCGACATCGTCGGCTCGACCGCGCAAGCGACCGACATCGGTGACCGCGCCTGGCACGAGTTGCTCGAACGCCACCACGCGACCGTCCGGGCGATGCTTGGTCGCTACCGGGGTCGCGAGATCAGCACCACGGGTGACGGCTTCTTGGCGACCTTCGAAGGGCCCGCTCGTGCGGTCCGGTGCGCGAGCGCGATCACCCAGGCGGTCCAGGCCCTTGGCTTGGAGATCCGGGCAGGTCTCCACACCGGTGAGATCGAGGTGGTCGGTGAGGACGTCCGGGGTGTCGCTGTTCACATCGGTGCGCGCGTCGCCGCGCTCGCTGGCGCATCGGAGGTGCTCGTGTCCCAGACCGTGAGGGACCTCGTCGCAGGTTCTGGTCTCTCATTCGAGGATGCCGGAGAGCACGAGCTCAAAGGCGTTCCCGACCGGTGGCACCTGTACCGAGTGGTCGGCTGATCCTGCGGCCCAACATCGCGCACTGGAAGAAGTCGGTACGTGCGCCGACCCGCGGCCGGACCCGTGGTCAGACGTCGATCAGCACCATCCTCACGCCGGGATGCTCTTCGAACCACGCCTCGGCTCTGACTTGTGGACGTGGACCCAAGGGGGCTCGAACCCCTGACCTCATGGCTGCCAGCCATGCGCTCTACCAACTGAGCTATGGGCCCTGGAAGGGCCCCAGTTTACCTTCGGCACCGCCCGTGGCCTGCGGTTGAGCCCTTCGAACCATGGACTGTCGGCCGATGTGCTCGAACGGATACCCACCTACCATCCCCCGTCAGGGCGTCGGCGCTGGGTCGGCGCAGGTCACTGGGGGTGACGAAGTGAGCGAACTGTTGATGAAGGGGCTCGCAAGCACGAAGCGCGAGCTCGAGGCCGGCGTCGCCGACGCCGAGGCCGAGCTGGCGCGCACCGAGGAGTACTGCCGCAAGCTCGAAGAGATGATCGCGGTCGGCAAGGCCACGCTGCACGCGGCGAGCCAGATGAACATACCGAAGCTGCAGAAGCCGGATCTCGGCAATGGCATCGCCGCCGTGCCCGACACCGACACGCTCCTCAAAGAGGGCCGCAAGTAACTCCGAGCCGTCGGGCGGCCTTCCTCCGCCCGACCGAGAAAGGAGTGCTGCGTGTCCCAGACGTTGTCTGGCGCGATCGAGGCCACCCAGGCTCGCTTGGCACGCGGGATCGCCGAGGCCGAAGAGGAGCTCGCGCGAGCGCGCGCCCGGTGCCGTGAGCTCCGCCAGGAGCTCGCACTCGACCGCGCGCGCGCTGCCGCCGCCGAGGTCGAGCCTGCGGTCGAGCCACCGAAGGAGCCGGCGGTTCGCGCGAAGGAACAACGCGCGCGCATCGCGGAGCTGACGAGCAGCTTCCTGACGATGACGGCGGCAGGCCGGCCGATCCCCCGCCGATGGCTGCCGGCGCTCCTCACGATCCTGCGGCTCGACAGCGACCGCTTCGAACGGGCCTTCGCGCGCAACACGGTCCTGTACTGGTC